>NZ_MEFH01000068.1:0-71736 GCF_001725095.1 Sphingopyxis sp. SCN 67-31
ACGGATCGACATTCAGCTCTGGCGGCCTGCAAATGGCGGCTTTTCGCGCTTCCGGTGCTCACGTGCCATCAGCACGCTGCGCTCCGGGTCCCGAAAATCCACCATTTTGACCTGTGGTCGTCTTCGACTCCGGCTCGCCATCTTCTGAATGTCGATCCGTCCTGGGGTGCGGACCCGCTATTGATATTCGACCGTCACCGGGATGCGGCCGCGATAGTCGCCGTCGTCGAGCCCCGCGACCTGCAGGCGGCCGCCGAAGCGGAAGCGCAGCCGGCCGTCGGGGCCGAGCCGCGGCGCCGGCGGCAGGTCGGTGACGAGCCCGGTGACGCGCGCCGCGCGCCCGCTGCCGCTTTCGAGGTCGACCGCCGTCGGCAGCACGACGCGCACCGCCGCGCCCGGCTCGCCGCGCACCGATACCACCCCCGACAGCGCGAAACCCCCGAGATCGAAGAGCGCGCCGCGCAGCCGCCGCACGCCCGATACGGGGTCGACCTCGACCTCGCCGCCCGCGGCGCCGACCGCGACGCGGCCCATGTCGAGCTGCGTCTCGATCTCGACGCGCAGCGGCGTTTCCGCGGTGCGCCCGATTCGCGGCGCGGCCCCGGCTTCGGCGCCGGGCGCGCACAGCAGGCATTGCGCCGCCGCCGGCGCCGCCGCGGAAGCCAGGATCGGAACGAGGGCGACGGGCCATCTCACGCCCTCACCCTGCCACGATCATGGTTAAGTGCGCGTAAAGCCGCCGCGTCGCAAAGGGGACGGCAGCCCCCGCCCGCCCCCTTGCGACGCGGCCGCGGCGGGCCGATATATGCGAGCGGAAGGCCGCGCCGCCCCGCCGCGCGCACCCGCAAGGAGAGCCCCGATGACCGACAACCGAACCGCCCTCGACCCGATGGCGCATCATGTGCTGCGCGAAAGCGGCACCGAGCGCGCCTTCACCGGCAAATACAATGATTTCAAGGGCGACGGCATCTATCGCTGCGCCGGCTGCGGCGCGCCGCTGTTCGACAGCCGCACCAAATATGACAGCGGCTCGGGCTGGCCGAGCTACACCGCCCCCGCGAGCGAGGGCGCGGTCAGCGAGCATCGCGATACGCGCCACGGCATGACGCGGATCGAGGTGCGCTGCGCCGCGTGCGAAGGCCATCTCGGCCATGTCTTTCCCGACGGCCCCGGCCCGGCGGGCCTGCGCTATTGCATCAACAGCGCGGCGCTTGACTTCGCCGAGCGCGGACGGGATGAGGCGGAGACCGGCGCGGGCTGACTACATCCCTCGCGCCCAAGGGGCCGACGTCAACGGGCTGTGACTGACAGGGCGCAGCGAGGGAAGGAACACGGACTTTGCGCCGCGAACGACAGCCGGCTTCGTCGGGAAAATCCTCGTCTTCGGGCAAGACGCCCCGCTCGGGCGCGGCGGCGCTGCCGCGCTGGCGGCTGTGGCTGCGCCGCGCCGTCCGCTGGGGGCTGGCGCTCGCCTTCGTCGGCGCGGTCGCGCTGGCGGTCGCGGTCGGGCTCGCGGTGCAGCGGATGCCCAGCTTCGAGGCGCTCAAGAAATCGCCCGCCGGCCAGACGGTGCGCATCCACGCCGCCGACGGCACCGTCTTCTTCTCGCTCGGGCCGAACTACGGGCGCTGGCTGACGCTGCGCGAGGTGCCGCAGGTGATGCAGGACGCGATGGTCGCGGTCGAGGACCGCCGCTTTCGCTATCACCCCGGCCTCGACCCGGTCGGGATGACCCGCGCCGCGGTGTTCGCGGTGCGCACCCACGGCACCGGGCGGCGCATGCAGGGCGCCTCGACGATCACCCAGCAACTCGCGCGCAACATCTTCCTGTCGAACAGCTACACCTGGACGCGCAAGGGGCGCGAGATGGTGCTCGCGCTCGCGCTCGAATGGAAATTCTCGAAGGACGAGCTGCTCGAACTCTATCTGAACAAGGTCTATTTCGGCGGCGGCAGCTATGGCGTCGACGCCGCGTCGCGCCGCTTCTTCGGGCATAGCGCGACCCAGATGTCGCTGTCGGAGGCGGCGGTGATCGCGGGGCTGGTCAAGGCGCCGTCGCGCTATTCGCCGACCGCCGACGCGCAGGCGGCGCTGGGCCGCGCCGGCGTCGTGCTCGAAACGATGGTCGACGCGGGCTTCATCACCCGCTCGCAGGCCGCCGGCGCCGAGCCCGCCAACGTCCAGCTCGCGCAGGAGACGGGACAGAACAGCGCGCGCTATTTCACCGACTGGGCGCTGCCGCAGCTCGACATGCTGATCGACGAGGGCAACGAGCCGCTCGACGTCTACACGACGATCGACCTCGGCATGCAGCGCGCGGCGACCGCGGCGATCCAGGCCAACGCCCCCGGCGGCGTGCAGGGCGCGCTCGTCGCGCTCGACCGCGACGGCGCGGTGCGCGCGATGGTCGGCGGCACCGATTACGTCACCTCCAACTACAACCGCGCGACGCAGGCAGTGCGCCAGCCGGGATCGGCGTGGAAGCTGTTCGTCTACATGGCCGCGCTCGAGGCGGGCTACAAGGTCGACGACCAGGTGGTCGACGAGCCGGTGACGATCAACGGCTGGAGCCCGCGCAACTCGTCGGGGCGCTTCGCCGGACCGATGAGCCTGCGCACCGCCTTCGCCTATTCGGTGAACACCGTCGCGGCGAAGCTGGGCGACGAGATCGGCTTTTCGTCGGTCGCCAACATGGCGCGCCGGCTGGGCATCACCACCCCGATCAACACCCATCCGTCGATGGTGCTGGGCAGCGCGGAGGTGCGCGTGATCGACATGACCGCCGCCTTCGCCGCGGTCGCGCGCGGCGGCGTGTCGGTGCAGCCCTACGGCATCACGCGGGTGACCACCGCCGACGGCCGCCTGCTCTATCAGCGCCCCGCCGAGCGCGGGCAGGTGCTGGTCGATCACTGGGTCGCCGCCGGCATCACCGACCTGCTCCAGACCGCGGTCAACACCGGCACCGGCAAGGCGGCGCAGATCGGGCGCCCGGTCGCGGGCAAGACCGGCACGACGTCGAGCAACAAGGACGGCTGGTTCCTCGGCTTTTCGAGCGGCATCACCACCGGCGTGTGGATGGGCCGCGACGATGCGAAGCCGGTCGGCGGGCTGCAGGGCGGCCGCGCCCCGGCGCGCGCCTTCGCCGACTTCATGCGCGTCGCGGTCGCCAAGCGCCCGATCGAGCCCTTCGATACCGAGGTCAAGCTGCCCGAATGGCAGCTCGAAGAGGATAGCGAGGCCTATTTCGGCGCCCCCGAGGAGGATGGCGCGCTGGTCGACGAGAACGGCATGCCGATCGAATTGCCCGCGCTCGGCCCGCCGCCCGAAGAAGGCACCGCCGCACCGCCGCCGCCCCCGCCCGCCGACGGCCCGGTGCTGAACCAGCAGTGGATCGAGGAGCAGACCGGCCGCCGCCCGCCCGCCGACCCCGGCGCGGCGCCCAGGGCCGTGCCGCAGCTCAAGGCCCCGCCGGCCGCCGCCCCGAAGATCATCGTCCCCCTGCCCAAGACCCCGGCGCGCCCGCCGAACGGCGAGGGCGACCGGGCGGGCTGACGTCCGTTGAGGGCGGCTCGCGCCGGCGTTTCTTTTCGATTTCCGGAGACGCCCTGAATGTTCCCCGGCGAAAGCCGGGGTCCACGCGGGGCAGCGCCACGCCACCTGGACCCCGGCTTTCGCCGGGGAACGAGCCCTTGCGTGTCCAAAGCCCTATACCGAACCAGCCGCAGCCCGGCCGGTCAGCCGAAGCGATAGCGGTGCAGTCCGCGCCCTTCGCGGCGCAGCCAGGCGCGCGCGGCGGCGACGTCACCGTCGTGCAACGCCGCGACGAGCGCGTGGAACGCCGGGCCGTGGTCCATATGCGCGAGGTGCGCGACCTCGTGCGCGACGGTGGCGCGGCGGACATGGTCGGGCGCCAGGATCAGCCGCCAGCTATAGCGCAGGTCGCCCGCGGCGGTGCAGCTTCCCCAGCGGCTGCGCGGGTCGCCGACCCCGACGCGGCCGACGCGCAGCCCCGCCGCCGCCGCGATCGCGCGGCTTTCGCGTTCCATCAGCGCCAGCGCCTCGGCCCTCAGCCAGCGCTCGATCCGCCGCCCCACCCCGGCCGCCGGGCCGCCGACATGCAGGGCATCGTCCGCCAGCCGCACCGCGCGCGGCGCGGAGGCCGACCAGAGGATGCGCCGCTCGACCCCGAACAGGGGCAGCAGCGTGTCGGGTCCGACCGTCACCGGCGCCGCCGCCTTGCCGACCTGCTCGGCGAGCCAGTCCTGCTGCTCGCTCGCCCAGCGCAGCGCCTTGGCGCTGTTCCCCCGGCGCGGCAGCGTCAGCCGCAGTTCGGCGCGCGCGGCGTCGAGGACCAGGCGATAGCGCCGCGCGCGGGCATGGTGGACCAGCCGCACCGGCCAGACCTCGTCGCCGATCCGGATCTGCGGCGCCTCCGCCGCGCGATCAGACGACGCGTTCCACAAGATGGTTCTCCAGCGGCCCGGCGACATCCTCACCGACCGTCCAGCCGACGATCGATTCGCCCGCGCGGTGCACCGCGTCGCGGTCGCCGCACACCAGATAGTGCCAGTCTGGCAGCGGCCGCCCCTCGGCACGCAGCCGATAGGCGCAGCTTTGCGGCAGCCATTCGATATCGGCGACCCTGGCCTTGGTCAGCGTCAGGCAATCGGGGACGTGGCGGCGGCGGTGCCGATAGTCGCCGCACCGCGCGGTCTTCAGGTCGAGCAGGCGGCACGCGACATTGGTCGGATAGATGCGGCCCGTGTCCTCGTCCTCCAGCTTGTGGAGGCAGCATTTGCCGCAGCCGTCGCACAGCGCCTCCCACTCGCCGGCGTCGAGGCTGGCGAGCGGCGCCTCCCAGAAGCGGCGCGCGGGCGCTACTTCACCCATTTCGCCAGCTCGGCGGCGACCTCGGCCGGCGCGCCCTCGTCGCCATCGGTCGACGGGTCGTCGAGCGGCAGCATCGCGAGCGGCTTGTCGTCGGGGTTCATCAGAAAGGCGATCTGGCTGTGCGCCATCAGGTAGCGGTCGGGCGCCGATCCCGCGACCTTGTTGTAAACGACGGCATAATCCTTCGCGACCGCCGCAATCTGTTCGGGGGTGCCGGTGAGGCCGAGCAGGCGCGGGTGATAGCGCGCGACGAAGGGCTTCAGCGCCGCGGGCGTGTCGCGCGCCGGGTCGACGGTGACGAACAGCGGCTGCACCTTCGCGCCCCGCGCGGGGTCGGCCTTCTCGAACTGCGCCAGCCCGCGCATCAGCTTCTGCAAATCGACCGGGCAGATGTCGGGGCAATAGCTGTAGCCGAAATAGACGATGCGATATTTCCCCGCGAAATCGCCGTCGCGCACCGTGCGGCCGTCCTGGTCGGTCAGCGTGAAGGGGCCGCCGATCCGCGCGCCGGCGAGCGGCGGCTGCGCCTCGGGCGCCTTGGCCGGGCCGCCGCACGCGGCGAGCGCGGTGCAAAAGACGAGCATCAGGCTTGCGCAGAGCAGGCTTCGGGCGATATTCAGGCCGTTCATCATCGGGCCAGCCTTGCGGGGCTAGACGCCGAAAATCAACCTTTGTCGTCGCTGGGGGGACGGCGATCCTGTTCGGGGGTTCTTCGATCATGTCCAGGCGCGCGTCCTTTCGCTTCGCTTCCACCCTGCTGATCGCGGCGACGCTGGGGACGCTCGCCGTTCCGGGCGCGCAGGCGCAGTTCCGCGGCGGCTATGCCTTTCTGCAGGCGGTCGAGAATCGCGACGGCAACAAGGCGACCGACGCGTTGAAGGACGATTCGACGCTGATCAACGCGCGCAACCCCGACACGGGGGAGACCGCGCTGGCGATCGTCGTCAAGCGCCGCGACGCGACCTGGCTGCGCTTCCTGCTCGGCAAGGGCGCCGACCCGGCGATCGCCGACCGGCAGGGGGTGACGCCGCTGATGCACAGCGCGCTGCTCGACTTCACCGACGGCGCGGACGAACTGCTGAACCGGAACGCGCCGGTCGACCAGACCAACCGCCGCGGCGAAACCGCGCTGATCCTGGCGGTGCAGGCAAAGAACAGCGCGATGGTCCGCCTGCTCGTCCGGCGCGGCGCCAACCCCGACAAGGCCGACCATATCGCGGGCATGTCGGCGCGCGACTATGCGAAGCGCGACGACCGCAGCGGCCAACTCCTCGCGCTGCTCGACGCCAAGCCCGACGCGCCGCTGCGCGACATCGGGCCGGTCTTCGGGCCCAAGTGATCCGGCCGGCTGCGGGACTTTCCCTGCCTCGTACTTCTTCCAGCACGGTGTCGTTCCCCGGCAAATGCCGGGGTCCACGCAGGGCAGCGCTACGCCATCTGGACCCCGGCTTTCGCCGGGGAGCTGGCCTGAGGGGCATGGCCCCGACTTGATCCAGGGTGAGGAGAAGCATTCGCACGCCCTCCAAAACCCGACGATGCCGTATCAATGTGATATCCGCATTGACATTCACACCACAGTGTGAAAACTGCCCTCCATGTCCACGCAACTCATCGAGCGCATCCGCGCCATCGTCGATGACGGCAGCATGTCCCGTTCGGGGCTTGCGCGCGCCGCCGGTCTCCATGCCAACAGCCTGCGCGACCTCGAATCGCCCGGCTGGAACCCTACCGCCGAAACGCTGCGCAAGCTCGAAAGCTGGCTGACGCACGGCAGCGACCTGTCGCCGATGGCGACGCCCGAAGAGATCATCGCGGAGGCGCGCAACGGCCGCATGTTCATCCTCGTCGACGACGAGGACCGCGAGAATGAGGGCGACCTCGTCATCCCGGCGCAGATGGCGACCCCCGACGCGATCAACTTCATGGCCACCCACGGGCGCGGGCTCGTCTGCCTGACGCTGACCCGCGAGCGCGTCGAACAGCTCGGCCTCGAACTGATGAGCCGCAACAACGGCACCCGCCACGAAACCGCCTTCACCACCTCGATCGAGGCGCGCGAGGGCGTCACCACCGGCATTTCGGCGGGCGACCGCGCGCGCACCGTCTCGGTCGCGATCGACGCCGGCAAGGGCCGCGACGACATCGTCACCCCGGGCCATGTCTTTCCGCTGATCGCGCGCGACGGCGGCGTGTTGGTGCGCGCCGGCCATACCGAGGCCGCGGTCGACATCAGCCGCCTCGCCGGGCTCAACCCCTCGGGCGTGATCTGCGAGATCATGAACGACGACGGGACGATGGCGCGGCTCGACGACCTGATCCCCTTCGCGCGGCGCCACGGGCTCAAGATCGGGACGATCGCCGACCTGATCGCCTATCGCCACCGCAACGACCGGCTGGTCGAATGCGTGTCCGACGAGCCCTTCGAATCGGATTACGGCGGCGACTGGCGGCTCAAATCCTATCGCAACAAGATCGACGGATCGGTGAACCTCGTGCTGCAGAAGGGCGTCGTCGATCCCGAGGCGGTCACGCTGGTGCGGATGCATCCGGTGTCGATCTTCGACGACATCATGGGCCGGCCGGGGCCGCGCAAGCGCCGCCTGCAGCGCTCGATGGAGGCGATCGGCGCGGCCGGCGCCGGCGTCATCGTGATGCTGATGCGCCCGTTGCCCGGCTCGGCCGCCGCCGATGCCAGCCCGCCGCCCGCCGGCGGCATGGACCTGCGCACCTATGGCATCGGCGCGCAGATCCTCGCCGACCTCGGCGTCCATGCGATGGAGCTGCTCACCCCGTCGCACACCAATATCGTCGGGCTGGAAGGCTATGGCCTGTCGATCGTCGGCGAGCGCGCGATCCCGGGGGAGGCGGCCTGATGGCGCATGTCCTGATCGTCGAAGCGCGCTTCTATTCACATCTCAACGACATGCTGCTCGACGGCGCGCGCCGCGCGGTCGAGGCGGCGGGGCACAGCCACGAGACGGTGACGGTCCCCGGCGCGCTCGAAGTGCCCGCCGCCATCGCGCTGGGCGCGGAGACCGGGCGCTTCGACGCCTATGTCGCGCTCGGCGTCATCATCCGCGGCGAGACCTATCATTTCGAGGTGGTGTCGAACGAAAGCGCGCGCGGGCTGATGGCGCTGACCCTCGACGGGCTGGCGATCGGCAACGGCATCCTGACCGTCGAGGACGAGGAGCAGGCGCTGGCGCGCGCCGACCGGACGCGGAGTGACAAGGGCGGCGGGGCGGCGAAGGCCGCGCTGGCGATGCTCGACCTGAAGGAAAAATTCGGCATTGGCTGACCGGCCGCCTCCCAGCCGTTACGCGATCGTCGAGCGCGGCGGGCGGCTGGTGGTGCTCGACCGCGACACCGGCCGGACGCCGCCGACCGCCGCCGAGCGGATGGCCGAGCACGACCGGCGGATGGGCAACGAGCCGATCCGCCCCGTCGCGCGCGCCGTCCCCGAAATCCCGGCGCCTGCCAAAATCCCCGAAGCGCCCCCGCCGCCCGCACGACCCGCGGCCGATCGCGCGGTCGCAGCCAAGGCGAGTCGCAAGCAGCCGTGGACGAATCGCGACGCAAGGCCGGCCGCTCCCGCCCGCGCATCGCGGCCCACTGCCGCTGCCGCGAGCGGCCGCAAGACGATCGTCACCGGCAAATGGTGGGACGCAAAGGGTCCGCGCACGATCGCGCTCGGCCCCAGGGGCCGGCAGACGCTGTCCAGCGGCTTCACGACGCTGGCCCTCGTCCTGCTGGTCGTCGCCATCGCCGCGCTGTTCATCGCGCCGCTGGTCGCCTTCGCCGGCGCCTTCCTGCTCTTCCGCTTCGGCGGGCAGATACTGGGTCCGATCGGTGCCGGGATCGTCGACAGGGCGGTCGCCGCGCGCGATTGACCCCCACGTCGCCCCTGCTTTCGCAGGAGCGACGCGCCTTTCCGGGTCAGGCCGCGACCAGCGCCGGATAGTCGATATAGCCCTCCGGTCCCGGCGAATACCAGGTCTGCATATTGTCGGGCGCCCATGCGGCGCCGGTGCGGATGCGCTCGACGAGGTCGGGGTTGGCGATGAAGGGGCGGCCGAAGCTGATCGCGTCGGCGACGCCGCTTTCCAGCGCCGCCTTCGCCTCTTCGACGTCATAGTCGCTGTTGAGGATCAGCGGCCCGGCAAAGAGCTTGCGGATCGCGGGCGACTGCCTGGGCACGTCGGTGCGGCCGAAGGTGCCGTCGGGCCCCGGCTCACGCAGTTCGAGGAAGGCGATGCCGAGCGCGTCGAGCGCCGCCGCCGCCGCGGGGAACAGCCGCTCGGGCGCGCTGTCGTCGACGCCCTGCGAATCGCCGTTGGGCGACAGGCGCACGCCGACGCGATCGGCGCCCCACACCCCGATCAGCGCCGCGGTGACCTCGCCGAGCAGGCGGATGCGGTTCTCGACCGGGCCGCCATAGGCGTCGTCGCGCAAATTGGTGCCGTCGCGCAGGAACTGGTCGATCAGATAGCCGTTGGCGGCGTGGAGCTGGACCCCGTCGAACCCGGCTTTCTTCGCATTCTCCGCCGCCTTCGCATAATCGTCGATCAGCCGCGGAATCTCGTCGAGGCGCAGCGGCCGCGCCTCCTCATAGTCGCGTCGTCCGACCGGTGTGTGCGCCTTGCCCGGCGCGGTGGTGGCAGAGGCCGACACCGGCGGGCGGCCATCGTTGAACACCGAATGGACGACGCGGCCCATGTGCCAGAGCTGCGCGACGATGCGCCCGCCCGCGGCATGCACCGCCTCGGTCACCGGCTTCCAGCCCTCGACCTGCGCGTCGGTCCACAGCCCCGGCGCCGACGGCCAGCCGAGCCCTTCCTGCGAGATTCCCGTCGCTTCGGAGATGATCAGCCCCGCCGAGGCACGCTGGCGATAATATTCGACGGCCAGTTCGTTCGGCACGAAGCCGGGGCCGGCGCGGCCGCGCGTCAGCGGCGCCATGACGATGCGGTTCGGCGCCGCGATGGCGCCCAGCTTGATCGGATCGAACAGCGTTGCGGGCATGATTCCTCCACTATCCACTTTCTGCGCGACGGCCCCGATGGCCGCCGCTATGGGCAGCGAAGCTATGGACGCTCCGGTGCCGGCACAATGCTAGGTAGCAAAAGAAAATCTAAATGACAGCGAAGATGGACAGCGGCGACGGCAGCGGGCAGGCGAAGGCGCGGGCGAACCGCTGGGCCTTCGCCGCGCTGCTCGGCGGCAATATCGCGCTGTCGCTCGGCGCGATGCTGGTGCGGCTCGCCGACGACGTCGGCCCGACCGCCTCGGCCTTCTGGCGGATGACGCTCGCGCTGCCGCTGCTGCTGCTTTTCGCGTGGCGCGAGTCGGGCGGGCGCATCCCGCCCCGCCGTGCGGTCGCGGTGGCCGCCGCGGCGGGTATCTTCTTCGCGCTCGACCTCGCCGCCTGGCATGTCGGCATCCTCAATACCAAGATCGCCAACGCGACGCTGTTCGGCAATTGCGCGAGCCTGCTGCTCGTCCTGTGGGGCATTTTCCTGACCCGCGAGCTGCCGCGCGGCTGGCAGGCGCTGGCGATCCTGCTCGCCTTCGCCGGCTCGGCGCTGCTGATGGGACAGAGCTACGAGCTGTCGCCCGCCTATCTCGCCGGCGACCTGCTCAGCCTGCTCGCCGGGATGCTCTACACCGGCTACGTCATCCTGATGAAGCAGGTGCGCGGCACGCTGGAGCCGTGGACCGCGCTCACCATCGCGTCGGCGGTGTGCGTGCCGTTGCTCCTCGCGGTCGCGCTCGCGCTCGGCGAACCGGTGATGCCGGGCGACTGGACGCCGCTGATCCTGCTCGCGCTGACCAGCCAGATCGTCGGACAGGGCCTGATGATCTGGTCGCTGCCGCGCTTCACGCCGCTGGTGATCGGGCTGACCCTGCTCGTCCAGCCCGCGGTGGCGGCGCTCGCCGGCTGGCTGATGTTCGGCGAGCGGCTGGGGCCGATCGACCTGTTCGGCGGCATGCTCGTCGGCGCCGCGCTGGTGCTGATTCGGTTGCCGAGCCGCCGTATGGCGCCTATCTGATGGTCATGGTCCAGTCCCCGTCCGCCGCCCTGCCCGCCGACCCGACGCTTGACGAGATTCGCGCCGCGCTCGCCCCGCTGATCGCACGCAATGCCGCGTTCGACGGCTTCGGCGACGCCGCGCTCGCCGATGCCGCGACGCGCGCGGGCGTCGATCCGGACGTGGCGCGGCTCGCCTTTCCCGGCGGCGGCCGCGACATGGTCGACGCCTGGTTCGCCACGATCGACGCCGCGATGGCCGAACGCTGCCCGCCCGAGGCGCTGGCGACGCTCAAGATCCGTCAACGGATCACGACGCTCGTCGAAACGCGCCTCGCGCTGATCGCGCCGGATCGCGAATCGCTGCGCCGCGCGCTGGCGCTGCTCGCGCTGCCGACCAACGCACGCTTCGCGGCCCGGCTCGGCTGGCGCGCCGCCGACCTGATGTGGCGGCTCGCGGGCGACACCGCGACCGATTTCAACCATTACAGCAAGCGCACGATCCTCGCGGGCGTCTATGCCGCGACGATGGCGGTGGCGCTGAACGACGAGAGCGAGGATTTCGCCGACACGCGCGCCTTCCTTGCGCGCCGTATCGATCAGGTGATGCGCTTCGAGGGCTGGAAGCACCGCCGCGCCGCACGCGGCACCGAACGCCCGAGCCTCGCCCGCTTCGTCGGCCGCCTGCGCTACCCGGGGCGCTGACCGCACCCAACAAAGGGCTGGCCTTCCCCCGGGGTTATTGATAATCGCTCGCAATGCTTGCGAAGCTCGATTCCTCTCCGCTCGGCACCGCGGTGCGCATCGCGCGCATCGACTGGACGTCGATGACGCACGACGAAGGACGCCGGCTGCGCGAATTCGGGCTGATGGAGGGCTGCGAGGTGGTGCCGATGCACCGCGGCAGCCTGTTCTCGCGCGAACCGCTCGCGCTGACCATCGGGCGGATGAAGGTCATCATCCGCGGCAAGCAGGCCGCGGCGATCGAGGTCGAACCGACGACACCATGACCGGCCCGCTCCCCACCGTCGCGCTGGTCGGCAATCCCAACGCCGGCAAGTCGAGCCTGTTCAACGCGCTGACCGGCGCGCGGCAGAAGATCGCCAACTATCCCGGCGTCACCGTCGAGCGCAAGGCGGGCCACGCCAGCTTCGCCGACGGCCGACCGCTGGCGCTGGTCGACCTGCCGGGCAGCTACAGCCTGACCCCGTCCAGCCCCGACGAGGCGGTGACGCGCGACGTCGTGCTCGGCCGCCAGGCGGGCGAGACGCGCCCCGACGCGCTGATCGTCGTCGTCGACGCCGCCAACCTCGACAACCATCTCTGCTTCGCGCTCGAACTGATCGCGCTCGGCCTGCCGACCGTGATCGCGCTCAACATGGTCGACCTTGCCGAGCGCGACGGGCTGACGCTCGATCCCGACCGGCTGGCGCGCGAGCTGGGCGTGCCGGTGGTGCCGACCGTCGCGGTGCGGCGGCGCGGAATCGCCGAGCTGCTCGCCGCGGTCGATGCCGCGGTGCAGGCGGGCCGCGCGCAGGGCGAGCCGCAGCCGCCGGCCGCGGCGCCGTCCGACGCCGCGCTCCACCAGCGCGCCCGCGCGCTCGCGCGCGCCGCGATCCTCGCCGAAACGCCGGTGCGCCGCTGGACGCAGCGCATCGATGCGATCATCCTCCATCCGGTCGCGGGCTTCCTGATCCTGCTCGCGCTGATGTTCGTGATGTTCCAGGCGGTCTATGCCTGGTCCGAAGCGCCGATCGGCTGGATCGAGAACGGCATCGCCGCCTTGCAGGGCGCGGCGACCGCCGCGCTTCCCGACGGCTTCGTGCGCGGACTGATCGTCGAGGGGCTGCTCGCCGGCGTCGGCGCGGTCGTCGTCTTCCTGCCGCAGATTCTGATCCTCTTCCTCTTCATCCTGCTGCTCGAGGCGTCGGGCTACATGACCCGCGCCGCCTTCCTGATGGACGGGCTGATGGCGAAGGTCGGCCTGTCGGGGCGCGGTTTCATCCCGCTGCTGTCGAGCTTCGCCTGCGCGGTGCCCGGAATCATGGCGACGCGGTCGATCTCGGACGAGAAGGACCGGCTGACGACGATCCTCATCGCGCCGCTGATGACCTGTTCGGCGCGCCTGCCCGTCTACACGCTGATCATCGGCGTCTTCATCCCGAACCGGGGCGTCGCGGGGACGCCGATCGGGATGCAGGGGCTGGTGCTGTTCGGCCTCTATGTCGCGGGGATCGTCGGCGCGCTCGTCGTCGCCTTCGTGCTGCGCCGCACCGTCGTGCGCGGCAGCGCGGCGGGCTTCATGATGGAGATGCCGCGCTATCAATGGCCGCGGCTGCGCGACGTCGCGATCGGGCTGTGGCAGCGCGCGTGGATCTTCCTGCGCCGTGCCGGCACGATCATCGCGATGACCACCGTCGTGCTGTGGCTGCTGCTCACCTTTCCGCAGGCGCCGGCGGACAGCGACGTGCGCCAGGTCGACTACAGCATCGCGGGCCGCATCGCCAGCGGGCTGGAGGTCGCGGTGCGGCCGATCGGCTTCAACCACGACATCGCGCTCGCGCTGATCCCGGCGATGGCGGCGCGCGAGGTCGCGGTGTCGGCGATGGCGACCGCCAATGCGATCGACGCCGACGACGACGAGGAAGCCGTCGCCCAGTCGCTCGGCGAGCGCCTCCAGGGGCGCTGGAGCCTCGCCACCGCGCTCGCCTTCCTCGCCTGGTTCGTCTTCGCGCCGCAGTGCATCTCGACCATCGCGATCACGCGGCGAGAGACCAACGGATGGAAATGGCCGCTGTTCATGGTTGGCTATTTGTTCGCGCTCGCCTATGCCGCTGCTGGTATCACCTATTGGACGGCCGTCGCCTTCGGACTCGGCTGATCCCCCAACTTGGAAAGCGGAGCGGAGCGGCGATGGCAGGCAGCGTCAACAAGGTTATCCTGATCGGCAATCTGGGCGCCGATCCCGAAATCAAGTCGTTCCAGAACGGCGGCCGGATCGCCAATATCCGCATCGCCACCTCCGAAAGCTGGAAGGACCGGATGACCGGCGAGCGCAAGGAGCGCACCGAATGGCACAATGTCGTCATCAACGGCGACGGGCTGGTCGGCGTCGTCGAGCGCTATCTGAAGAAGGGCAGCAAGGTCTATGTCGAGGGGTCGCTGCGCACCCGCAAGTGGCAGGACCGCGACGGCAACGACCGCTATACGACCGAGGTGGTGATCGCCGGCATGGGCGGCGCGCTGACGATGCTCGACGGCGCCCCCGGCGGCGGCGGATCGCGCGGCGGCGGTGACTGGGGCGGCGGCGGATCGGGTTCGGGCGACAGCTGGGGACAGGGCGGCGGCGGCGGTTCTTCCGGCGGCGGCGGCTGGAACCAGGGCGGCGGCGCCTCGGGCGGCGGCGGCGGTGGCGGACGCCCGCCCTTCGACGACGACCTCGACGACGATGTTCCGTTCTGATCGACTATAGAGGAAAGCAGGCTTCGCCATGGCGGGCCTCGATTTCGCACCGCCCCTGACCGCTCCCGACGTCGCACGCGGCGTCTGCCGGCTGTTCGCGCAGGCGGGGCTGGTCGCGATTCCGGAGGTACCGCTGCCCAACGGCCGCCGCACCGACCTCACCGCGATCGACGCGCGCGGGCATATCACCATCGTCGAGATCAAGGTCAGCCGCGCCGACCTGCACGGCGACGGCAAGTGGCCCGACTATTGCGACTGGTGCGACCATTTCTACTGGGCGCTCGCCGCGGGGCTCGACCCCGCGATCCTCGACACCGCGGCCTATCGCCCCGAAACCTCCGGGCTGATCGTCGCCGACCGCTACGGCGCGGCGGTGGTGCGCGAAGCGGCGCGCTGCACGCTCGCCCCGGCGCGCCGCAAGGCCGAACTGCTGCGCATCGGCCGCCTCGCAATGCGCCGCTCGATGATCATGGCGGACCCCGAACTGGCGGCGGGGTGGGTCGAGAGGTGAGGGCGGAGCCCGGATAATCTCACGCAAAGGCGCGAAGGCGCAAAGAAAGAAGAATCTCACACAAAGACACAAAGAGGGCGTGCGCGGCTGCGTTGCACGTTCCTGGGCAAGAGGCAGCTCATTGGAGATTGGCCGGACAAAGTCCGGCCGTTCAATGATCAAGGGCGACGCCACGGCTATGCCCGCCCTCTTTGTGTCTTTGTGTGAGATTATCCGAAAGCGAAGCCGTCGGCGCAGCTCTTCTTTGCGCCTTCGCGCCTTTGCGTGAGATTTATCGGAAGCCCGCGTTCATCCCCGCGCCTGCATCCGCGCAAGGTAGCGCGCGAGGATGTCGATCTCGAGGTTCACCGGCCGCCCCGCCGCCGCCTCGTTCAGCGTCGTCATCTCCTGCGTGTGCGGGATGATGTTGAGCGTGAAATGCGCGGTCCCGTCCGCCTGATCGGTCACCTCATTGACCGTAAGCGATACGCCGTCGAGGGTGATCGAGCCCTTGGGCGCGATATGCGGCGCCAGCGACGCGGGCGCCTCCACCGTCACCTTGACGCTGTCGCCGACCGGCTCGACCGATACGATCCGCCCGACCGCATCGACATGGCCGGTGACGATATGCCCGCCCAGCTCGTCGCCGACCTTGAGCGCGCGTTCGAGGTTCAGGCGGCGGCCCGCGTCCCACATGCCCGGCGCGGTGCAGGCCAGCGTTTCGGCGCTGGCGTCGACCGCGAACCAGCCGCCGGGGCCGTTGCCGCCGTCATCCACGCCCTTGTCCACCACGGTCAGGCACGCGCCCGAACAGGCGATCGACGCGCCAAGATCGATCCCGCTCACATCATAGGCGGTGCCGATGACCAGCCGCGCGTCGCCGCGGTCCTCGCGGCTGCGGATGGTGCCGATATCGGTGATGATTCCCGTGAACATGGCGCGGTCATTCCTTCCTGATGCGCTCGTAGACGTCGAGCCGGTCGCTGCCAAGCAGGCGGCTGTCCACAAGGCTCCAGCGCCCGTGCGCCGCCGCGAGGTCGGACAGGCCGATGTCGCCGAGCGCCGCCTTGCCGCCGCCGATCAGGATCGGCGCGCGATAGAGCAGCAGCCGGTCGACGCGGTCGGCGGCGAGGAAGGCGGAGGCCGCGCGCGCGCCGCCCTCGACGAGCAGCGAATCGACGCCCGCAACCGATTCGGGCGAAGCGACCGCCGTCCAGCCTTCGGGCACCGCCCCACGCGTCAGCAGCAGCCTCTTCGGGCTCCGCGCTTCCAGACCCGGCAGACGCACGTCGAGGCGCGGCGCGTCGGCCAGCAGCGTCCCGCGCCCGACCAGAATCGCCTCGTGCCGCGCGCGCTCCAGATGACCGTGCGCGCGCGCACGCTCCCCGGTGATCCAGCGGCTCGACCCGTCGGCGAGCGCGATGCAGCCGTCGAGCGAGGTCGCGAGCTTCAGCGTCACGAACGGCGCCCCGCGCGTCTGCCGCGTCCACCACGGCGCCATCGCGGCGCGCGCCGCGTCGGCGAGCACGCCGGTCTCGACCGCGATCCCCGCAGCACGCAGCCGCGCGATGCCCTGCCCGTCGGTACGCGGGTCGGGGTCGATTGCCGCGACGACGACGCGCGCGACCCCGGCGGCGATCAGCGCGTCGGTGCAGCAGGGACCGCGCGGGCTGGCGTGCGCGCAGGGTTCGAGGCTGACGTAAGCGGTCGCGCCGCGCGCCGCGTCGCCCGCCGCCGCCAGCGCCATCGCCTCGGCGTGCGGACGCCCGCCGGGCTGCGTCCAGCCGCGCGCGACGACCCGCCGGTCCCTGACGATCAGACACCCGACATTGGGATTGGGCGCCGCCGCCGGTCGGCCGCGCTGCGACAGCGCGACGGCGGCCGCCATCCAGTCGGCATCGGTCGGGGCGGGCGGCATCGGCGGTTTAGGGCCGGGGCGCCGTCGCGGGTTTAGGCCCGCGCGCCGCACGTTCGGCGAGCGTCGAGCGCGTCGGCGCGGGCTTCTTCGCCAACTCGTCGGCTTCCTGGCCGAGCGTCTCGCGCGTCAGCTTGTCGGCCTCGCTCGAATCATAATCGACCCCCAGCAGGTCGGCGAGCTTCTGATATTCGGCGCGGCGCCGGGCGTTCTCGCGCGTCGTTTCCTTGGCGCGCGCGACCCAGTCGGCGCGAATCTCGGCCTCGCTGCGGTCGGCCTGCCAGTTCTCGAAATAGATGATCTGCCGCTCGGGCTTCTCATAGGGGATCAGATATTGCGAGACGCCGTGAAAGATCACCCAGGTCAGCGCGATCGCGACCCCCCACATCGTCCAGCGATGCGGGCGCGGTTCGCGGATATAGGCCCAGAAATCGCCAAGCCCGCCGCCGACATCCCAATTGTTGAACATTCCCATCGTCCCAATCTAGGCGATATCGCCTCGATTTGCGAGGGGGCAGGACGAATGCGCGCCGCAAAAGCCCCGGCACGAACGATTGCAAAAAATGCAACGACAGATGCTCATTTCGCAGTTGCACAAATCATTGTGCAGTGCAATATCACACTTGCCTTTTAGGCATCCTCTCCCAAAAACTTTCAAGGGTCGCCCTCGGGCGGCCCTTTTTTTCGTTCGCGCCGAATCGCCTGCGACGGCGGGGCCGGACGACGCGGCCGCGCTGCCGCCGCGCCCGGAAAGCGCCGGGAGAAATCCGGCGGCCTGCACCCTAAAGATTTGAAAACAGGCTAATCTTGCAGCGGGGTCCGCGCCTCGAACCGGCGGACCTCGGCGATGAAGCTGCCCGGCAGCGGCGTCGCCTGCCCGCTGTCGAGGTCGAGATGCGCATAGCTGATCTCGATGTCGGCAAGCCGCTCTTCGTCGCGCGCGATCGCGCAGTGCAGCGTGAAGCTGGTGCGCTCGAAACGGCTGATCCGCGCCGCGATGGTGATCAGATCGTCGAGCCGCGCCGGGGCATGATAATCGATCTCGCTATGCGTTTCGCGGATATCTGTACCATATTGGTGAAAATAGGGACCGGGCTGGCCTTCGCCCAGCGCGCGGAAATATTCGGTCACCCCGATGTCGGCATAGACCAGATAGATGGCGCTGAAGACGCTGTTCTGCCCGTCGATCTCGTTATAGCGCACCCGCACCCGTTCGCGGACGCGGAAATCGGCGAGCGGGACGGCCCAGTTGTCGCGGTCCATCGCGGCCTCAGGCGGCGAGCGCCGCGGCGCCGCGGTCGATCGGCGCACAGGCGGCGGCCAGCCACGCGCGGTCGGCCTCGTCCATGCCGGGCGCCAGCTTTTCGAGCACCTGCGCATGATAGGCGTCGAGCCAGTCGGCCTCGGCGGGCGAAAGCAGTGCGCCCTCGACCAGATCGCGCGCGATCGGGGCGAAGGTGATCGTCTCGAACCCCAGCATCTCCTCTTCGGCGCCGGCGATCGTCTGCGGCACGACGATCACCAGATTCTCGATGCGGATGCCGAAATGCCCCGCCTTGTAATAGCCGGGCTCGTTCGACAGGATCATCCCGGCGTGCAGCGGTTCCTCGGTTCCCGCCTGCCCGCCCGACGGCTTGGCGATGCGCTGCGGTCCCTCGTGCACCGCCAGATAGGCGCCGACGCCGTGCCCGGTGCCGTGCGCATAATCGACCCCGTCGGCCCACAGATATTGCCGCGCGAGGATGTCGAGCTGGCTGCCGCGCGTGCCCTTGGGAAAGCGCGCGGTGGCGAGCGCGATATGCCCCTTCAGCACCTGGGTGAAGCGGCGGCGCATCTCGGCGGTCGGCCGGCCGATCGCGATCGTGCGCGTGATGTCGGTGGTGCCGTCGGCATATTGCCCGCCCGAATCGACGAGGTAGAGCGTGCCGGTCTCGACCGCGCGATTGGTCGTCTCGTCGACCTTGTAATGCGGCAGCGCGCCATTCGGCCCCGCGGCCGAGATGGTGTCGAACGACAGGTCCCTCAGCGCGCCGCTCTCCTCGCGAAAGGCGCGCAGCTTCGCCGCGGCGGACAGTTCGTCGAGCCCGCCCTGCGGCGCGTGCGCCTCCATCCATTTCAGGAAGCGCGCGACCGCGACGCCGTCGCGGACATGCGCGGCGCGGGTGCCGCCCAGCTCGGTGTCGTTCTTGATCGCCTTGGGCAGCACCGCCGGGTCGCGGTGGCGCTCGATCCGCGCGCCCGCGCCTTCGAGCGCGGTGAAGATCGCTGCGACCGCGCGGTCGGGATCGACCGCCACCTTCTTGCCTGCCAGCTCGGCGAGCGCCGCCTCGAAAGCGTCGCGGTCGTGGATGCGCACGCTGTTGCCCAGATGCGCGCGCACCGCCTCGGTGATCTTCTCGGGCGCGATGAACAGGTCGGCAGTCGCGTCGGCATGGAGCAGCGCGAAGGCCAGCCCGACCGGCGTATGGGTGACGTCGGTGCCGCGGATGTTGAAGGTCCAGGCGATCGAATCGAGCGCGGTCATCACCGTCGTGTCGAGTCCCTTCGCCTTCAGCCAGTCGGCGATGATCGCGCGCTTGTCGGCCGCCGACTGCCCCGCGAGCGCGGTGTCGTGGACCGTCACCGGCGCGGCGCTCGGCGCCGGCCGCTCGTCCCACACCGCGTCGACCGGATTGCTGTCGACCGCGACCAGTTCGGCACCCTTGGCCGCGAGAGCATGCGCGAGCCCGCGCGCCCAGTCGATGCCGTGCAGCCACGGGTCATAGCCGATCCGCTGCCCGGCGCCGACGTTGGCGCCCAGCCATTCGGCGACGCTCGACTGCGGCACCCCGACATAGTCGTAGAGCGTCCCGTCGACCTGGTCGCGCACCTGCACCGTATAGCGACCGTCGACGAAGATCGCCGCCTTTTCGGGCAGCACCGCCGCGGTGCCCGCCGAGCCGCCGAAGCCGGTGAGCCACGCGAGCCGCTGCGCATAGGCGCCGACATATTCGCTCATATGCTCGTCGCTGATCGGCACCACGAAGCCGTCGAGGCCGCGCGCCTTCAACTCGGCGCGCAGGCGGGCGAGGCGGTCGGCATGAACGGCGCTGGACATATGGCTTTCCTTGTTCCTACATCGCGGCCGATCCCCGCTGTCGGGGCGATGCCGCGGGAGTTTTTGCGATGCGCGCTATTTGGGCGTTTCTGGCGGCAATTGCCACCCTGCTTGTCGGGACCGTTCCCGTTTTCGCCGAAGAGGAAGAAAAAGCGTTGACCCAGCCTGCCGTCCCCCTGCCCTCCGCGCCCGTCGCCGAGCAGCGCCCGCATACGCTGACCCTGCACGGCACGACGCTGTCCGACCCGTGGCACTGGTTGCGCGACGAAAGCTACCCGGTGGTCGACGACCCCGACGTGCTCGCCTATGTGAAGGCCGAAAACGCCTGGTTCGACGCGGCGATGAAGCCGCATGAGGGGCTGGTCGAAACGCTGTTCCAGGAAATGAAGGGCCGCATCAAGGAGGCCGACGCCAGCGTGCCGCAGAAGGACGGCGACTGGCTCTACTGGATCGAATTCGAGGAAGGGGCGGAGTATAAGAAATGGTACCGCCGCGCCGTCACGGGCGGCGATGCGCAGTTGATCCTCGACGAGGTCGCGCTCGCCGCGGGCAAGGAGTATTTCCGCCTCTCCGACATGGCGGTCAGCCCGAACGGCCGCCTGATGGCCTATGCCGTCGACGACAATGGCTCCGAACGCTTCGAGGTGCGCTTCCGCGACCTCGAAACCGGCGCCATGCTGCCCGACGTCATCCCCGGCACTTTGTCGGCGCTGGTGTGGACCGCGGGCGGCGACGCGCTGCTCTATGGCCTCGCCAACGAGAACTGGCGCACCGACAATGTCCATCTGCACCGGCTGGGCACCCCGGTGGCCGAGGACAAATTGCTCTACAAGGAGGCCGACATCGGCTTCGGCGTCGGCATCGGCAAGACCGCCGCCGACAATTATATCGTCATCGCGACCGGCGACAACGAAACGAGCGAGGTCTATCTGCTCCCCGCCGCCGATCCGGAGGCGAAACCGCTGCTCGTGTCGCCGCGCCGGAAGGGCCGCGAGTACAGCGTCGACGAGCGCGAGGGCACGCTCTACATCCTGACCAACGACGACCATCCCAATTTCCGCGTCGCGACCGCCAGCCTCGCGGCGCCCGGCGAATGGACGACGCTGATCGCGGGGTCGGACCACAGCTACATTACCGGCCTGTCGGTCTTCCGCGACTATTTCGTGCTCGAAAGCCGCGAGGACGGGCTCGATCAGGTCGACGTGCGCCGCTACGACGCGCCGCTGACGCCGGGGCGCATCGCCTTTCCGGAGGCGACCTATGTCGCGGGGCTCGGCGACAATCCCGAATATCATCAGGACAGGATCCGCATCGATTATGAATCGATGGTCACCCCCGACACCGTCTACGACTATGACGTCACCGCCGGCACGCTCGAAACGTTGAAAGTGCAGGAAATCCCTTCGGGTTATGATGCCAGCCAG
The DNA here is from genome assembly GCF_001725095.1 of Sphingopyxis sp. SCN 67-31. Lineage (NCBI taxonomy): Bacteria > Pseudomonadati > Pseudomonadota > Alphaproteobacteria > Sphingomonadales > Sphingopyxidaceae > Sphingopyxis > Sphingopyxis sp. SCN 67-31. Next base: position 21,307 of record NZ_MEFH01000068.1, read on the forward strand.
TATGTAACCGAATGGGTTAACCTGCCCTCGCGCGACGGGCAGACGATGATTCCCGCCTCGCTCGTCTACAGGAAGGGCACGCCGCGCGACGGCAGCGCGCCGATGCACCTCTATGTCTACGGCAGCTACGGCTATCGCGTCGCGCCGGGCTTCTCGACGACGCGGCTCAGCCTCGTCGATCGCGGGATGATCTATGCGATCGCGCATGTCCGCGGCGGCGACGATCTCGGCCGCGCATGGTATCTCGCGGGCAAGACCGACCGGCGCAAGAACACGTTCCACGACTTCATCGACGTCGCGAAGGGGCTGATCGCGAAAGGCTATACCAGCGCGGGCAGGATCTCGATCGAGGGCCGCTCGGCGGGCGGGCAGGTGATGGGCGCGGTGTATAACGAGGCGCCCGAATTGTGGGGCGCGGTGCTCGCGGGGGTGCCCTTCGTCGACGTGATCAACACGATGGTCGACGAAACGCTGCCGCTGACCCCCGGCGAATGGCCCGAATGGGGCAATCCGATCACCGACAAGGCGGCGTTCGACTATATGCTGTCGTACAGCCCCTACGACAATGTGACGGCAAAGGCCTATCCGCCGATGCTGGTGTCGGCGGGCCTCAACGACCCGCGCGTCACCTATTGGGAGCCCGCCAAATGGGTCGCGAAGCTGCGCAGCGTCCGCACCAACGACGCGCCGCTGCTGCTGCGCACCAACATGGGCGCGGGCCACGCCGGCAAGTCGGGCCGCTGGGGCGCGCTGCGCGAGGATGCCGAGGAATATGCCTTCGTGCTGACCCAGCTCGGGGTGGAGAAATAGGGCTTTTTGAAATTTTCACGCGAAGGCGCGAAGGCGTGAAGAGGCCGGTTCGGGCCGACAGGCCTTTTTCCCATCACGGCATGCGGGTGACCGCGACGCCGGGAAAAGAAGGCCGCTTCGCGGCAGGCGCCATTTCTTCGGGCCTTCGCGGCTTCGCGTGAAATGGAATTATTCCGCCAGAAATCCCCGCGCCGCCAACTCGGCCTCCAGCCCTGCCGCATCGCTGAACAGATGCGCAGCGATGCCCGCGGCTTCGGCGCCCGCGACATTGGCGGCATTGTCGTCGACGAACAGCGCGCCCGCCGGGTCGATGCCGAATCGCTCGATCGCGAGGGCATAGATCGCCGCGTCGGGCTTCACCAGCCTTTCGGTGCCCGACACGATAATGTCGCGGAAACGGTCGAACACCGGCTGCGTCGGGCGGAAGGCCTGCCAGAATTCATGCCCGAAATTGGTGATCGCGAACAGCGGCACCCCCGCCGCGTCGAGCCGTGCGACAAGGTCGAGGCTGCCGGGCACCGGCCCCGGGATCGTCTCGTTAAAGCGCGTCGCATAAGCGTCGATCAGCGCGCCGTGCGCCGGGAATGCGGCCTTGCGCTCGGGCACCATCTCCGCAAGCGGGCGCCCCGCGTCGTGCTGGAAATGCCATTCGGCGGTGACGACGTGGGTCACGAACCATTCGAGCTCGGCCGGGTCGTCGATCAGCTTGGCGAACAGGTAGCGCAGGTCCCAGTCGAACAGCACCTTGCCGACGTCGAAGATCACGCTTCGGCGGATCATGGCCGCTCCCGACACGCGAAAGCGCCGCCGGAAGCATCCGACGGCGTCACGCTGGCTCGCAGATGCGCGGGGACCCGTGGTCCCGGCAAGGCCGTCAGCCCTGGCGCGCCTTGAAGCGGCGGTTGGTCTTGTTGATCACATAGGTCCGGCCGCGGCGACGAATCACGCGGTTGTCCCGATGGCGGTCCTTCAGCGACTTCAGGCTGTTGCGAATCTTCATGGTCTTTTCCGTAAAGGTCTGAGCGTTGTCACGCGAAGGCGCGCACCTATGGCGACGGGCAGGAAAAGTCAACCGCGCCGCCGCCGATCGGCCCGGAAAAGATTCGCGCAGCGGCGCAAAGACCACGGAGAAGGAAGGCTGCCGATTGCCGCCCTCGTCATGCCGGACCTGTTTCAGCCTCCATTGGCCCGTGCCGGCCTGACAGGGCAGCGCCAATTGATTTCACGCGAAGGCGCGAAGAAGAAGGCTCGGGCCGACAGGCCCCTTATTCTTCGGGACGGTGCGGTCAGCCGCCACGTTGAAAGAGAAAGCCTCTTCGCGGCAAGCATAGCCTCTTCGCGTCTTCGCGTCTTCGCGTGAAAAAATGGGATCGTGTCCGGCGAAAGGCCCGGTCATGGAGGCTGAAACAGGTCCGGCATGACGAGAATCTCTGCGATCTTTGCGCCTCTGCGCGAATCAAATCCTACCCCGCCAGCGCCTTCTGCCGCCGCCGCTGCACCGACGAGCCATAACCCATCGCCTCGCGATATTTGACCACGGTGCGCCGCGCGACCGCGTGGCCCTCGGCCGCCAGCTTCTGCGCGATCGTCTCGTCGGACAGGATCGCCTTGGCATCCTCGGCCTCGATCAGCGCGCGGATGCGGCTCTTGATCGCCTCGGCCGACACCGCGCCGTCGCCGTCGGTCGCCGCGATGCCGCTCGAGAAGAAATATTTCAGCTCGAACAGGCCGCGCGCGCACGACAGATATTTGTTGCTGGTGACGCGGCTGACGGTCGATTCGTGCATCCCGATCGCCTCGGCGACCTGCCGCAGCGTCAGCGGGCGCATGTGCGCGACGCCGTGGAGGAAGAAGCCCTCCTGCTGCCGGACGATCTCGCTCGCCACCTTGACGATCGTGCGCTGGCGCTGGTCGAGCGCGCGCACCAGCCAGTTGGCGCCCGCGAGCTGTTCGGACAGCCACGCCTTGCTCTTTGCCGCCGCCCCGCGCGCCAGTTCGCTGTAATAGCGGCGATTGACGAGCAGGCGCGGCAGCGTGCCGCTGTTGACCTCGACCGCCCAGCCCTGCGCGGTGCGCTGCACGAACAGGTCGGGGACGACCGCCTGCGCCGCGCCGCCGCCGAAGCGCAGCCCCGGCTTGGGGTCGTAGCCGCGCAGCTCGCGGATCATGTCGGCCAGATCCTCGTCGTCGACCCCGCAGATGCGCTTGAGCTGCGGAAAGGCGCCCTTTGCCACCAGGTCGAGGTGCGCGATCATCGTCGCCATCGCGGGGTCGTAGCGGTCGGCCTCGCGCGCCTGGATCGCGACGCATTCGGCGAGGTCGCGCGCGCCGACGCCCGATGGGTCGAAGCCCTGCACCCCCGCCAGCACCGCCTCGACCAGCGCCAGCGGCACGCCGAGCCGCTGCGCCAGGTCGGCAAGATCGGCGCGCAGATAGCCTGCCTCGTCGATCAGCGCGACGATCTGTTCGGCGACCATCGCCTCGATCCCGTCGAAGCGCTCGCCGACCTGCGCGAGCAGATGGTCGTAGAGCGTGCCCTCGGCGCCCGCGAAACTGTCGAAATCGACGGCCTCGCCCGATCCCGACAGCCCGACGCTGTCGCTCGCGCTGTCGTGGTGGAAGCGCTCGTCGAAATCGACGTCGAGGTCGCTGCCCGCGTCGGAGGCGAGCGTCGGTTCGGCGTCGGGACCTTCACCGGCGGCCTCGGGCGCCGCCTCGCCCGCCTCTTCCCCGCGCTCGTCGCCCGCCCCGTCGCCATCGGCGGAGGCGGTGTCGAGCAGCGGATTGCCTTCGAGCGCCTCGGCCAGATAGGCCTCGAGTTCGAGGTTCGACAGCGCCAGCAGTTTGATCGCCTGCTGGAGCTGCGGCGTCATCACCAGCGATTGCGACTGGCGGAGATCGAGGCGCGGACCCAACGCCACCGGCGGTTATCTGCTTCTTGTTCCGTTCGTGTCGAGCGAAGTCGAGACACCCATCAGCGTGGCGCAAGGCCGAGGAACATTTCGACTTCGCTCGATGCGAACGGAAACTGAAAACCGCTCAAACCGCACTGGAAAAGCTCCAGTTCGTCACAGCGAGAAGCCCTCGCCCAGGTACAGGCGGCGCACCTCGGGGTCGGCGACCAGTTCGGCGGGCGATCCCGCGAGCAGCACCTTGCCGTCGTAGATGATGCAGGCGCGGTCGACGAGGTCGAGCGTCTCGCGGACATTGTGGTCGGTGATCAGCACCCCGATGCCGCGCGTCTTGAGGTCGGCGACGAGGTCGCGGATGTCGGCGATCGAGATCGGGTCGATGCCCGCGAAGGGTTCGTCGAGCAGCATGATCGACGGGTTCGCCGCCAGCGCGCGCGCGATTTCGGCACGCCGCCGCTCGCCCCCCGACAGCGCCATCGCCGACGCGCCGCGCAGCCGCGTCAGCCCGAATTCGTCGAGCAGCTCGTCGAGCCGCTGCTGGCGCGCCAGCCGGTCGGGCTCGGCGAGTTCGAGCACCGCGGCGATATTCTGCTCGACCGTCATGCCGCGAAAGATCGAGGTTTCCTGCGGCAGATAGCCGAGGCCCAGGATCGCGCGGCGATACATCGGCAGTTCGGTGATGTCGGCGCCGTCGAGCATGATGCGCCCGGCGTCGGGCTTCACCAGCCCCATGATCGAATAGAAGCAGGTCGTCTTGCCCGCGCCGTTCGGGCCGAGCAGGCCGACGACCTCGCCCTTGCCGACCGACAGCGACACGTCGGACAGCACGACGCGCTTGTCATAGCTCTTCGCGATCGACACGACCGCGAGCCCGTTGCCCGCCGCCGCATCCTGCTGGACGTGCGAGACATGCTCGGCGACGCCATGGTCGCCTTCGGCCAAAGGTGCAGCAGTGGATTCGTCGGTCATAGGCAGGTCAGATCCGTTCGGGCCCCCGCTGGGGCGTTAGCGCAGCGACGCGGCGACCGTCAATCTGGCAGGGATTTTGCAAGGACGATTTCCCCGCCTGCTTGCGGGAGGGGCAGCGAGGCTCGCGAGCTCGCTGCCTAGCCGAAGCGGGGTGGGCATCGACAGCGCGGCCGACCCAACGGGTTGCAACCATGGCTCGTCGGAATCCGGCTCTACCGCACATTTTCGACAAGTCACTGTTCCCCGGCGAAAGCCGGGGTCCATGCGAAGCAGCGCTGTGCCATCTGGGCCCCGGCTTCCGCCGGGGAACAGCTCCTGACTTGGCTGAAGAACATATATGCCAACTCGTTTCAGAGCTCGCCCCCCCGGACCCGATCCGGGAGTCCATGGTCTGCCCTCGAATGAAAGGCAGCACAAAAGGGAGGGTCCGGCCATGGATGCTGAAACGAGTTCATCATGACGAACGAACGGGGCAGTGCGCCGAAACCCGAATCCCCGGGCCATAGCCCCGCTGCACCGAGCCGGGTCTCACGACCCCTCGCGCCACCGGGAGGGGAGGGGATCAGTGCGCCGCTTGCGGCACTCTTTCCACCCCCGACTGCGCGAGTTGGTCGTCGATCGCCGCGAGCAGCCGCGCGAGCGCCGCCTCGTCCCGCGCCTCGGCGCGCGCGACGAGCACGTCCTGCGTGTTCGACGCGCGCAGCAGCCACCAGCCGTCGTCGGTAAGCACGCGCGCGCCGTCGGTGCGGTCGACCTGCGCGCCCGCCGCCGTCAGCCGGTCGAGAACCTCGTCCACAATGGCGAATTTGCGCGCCTCGTCGACCTGGAAGCGCAATTCGGGGGTGTTGACCATCGCCGGCATCGCGTCGCGCAATTCGGTGACGCTCCTGCCCAGCTTGGTCGCCGCCTCGATCAGCCGCACCGCGGCATAGGGCGCGTCGTCATAGCCGTAATAGCGGTCGGCGAAGAAGATATGCCCGCTCATCTCGCCGGCGAGCGGGCTGCCGGTTTCCTTCATCTTCGCCTTGATCAGGCTGTGCCCGGTCTTCCACATCAGCGGCGTGCCGCCCAGTTCGGCGACGCGGTCGAACAGCGCCTGGCTCGCCTTGACGTCGGCGATGATCGTCGCGCCCGGATGCTCCCTGAGCACCGCGGCGGCATAGATCTGCAGCAGCTGGTCGCCCCAGATCACGCGGCCCTGGCCGTCGATCGCGCCGATGCGGTCGCCGTCGCCATCGAAAGCGACGCCGAAATCGAGGCTTCTCTCCGCGACCAGCTTGCGCAGATCGGCGAGGTTCGCCTCGACCGTCGGATCGGGATGGTGGTTCGGGAAATGGCCGTCGATGGTGGTGAACAGCAGATGATGCTCCCCGGGCAGCCGCGCCGTGAGCTTTTCGATCACGGTGCCCGCGGCGCCGTTGCCGGCGTCCCAGCCGATGCGAAAGGCGCCGCCGGCGAATCCCTCGACCAGCCGATCGACATAGGCGTCGACGATGTCGATGCGCTGCGATCCGCCCTCACCGCTGTCCCAGTCGCCCGCGGCGGCCATTTCGCCGATCCGCCTGATGTCGGCGCCGAAGAAGGGGCGTCCTTGAAACACCATCTTGAAGCCATTGTAATCGGGGGGATTATGGCTGCCGGTTATCTGTATGCCGCCATCGACCTCTTCGGTTGACGCGGCGTAATAGAGCATCGGCGTCGGCCCCAGCCCGACGCGCAGCGCATCGATCCCCGCCGCGTTGATCCCCTCGACCAGCGCCTCTTCCAGCATCGGCGACGACAGCCGCCCGTCATAGCCGACGGCGATGCGCCGGCCGCCCGCGCGGCGGATCAGCGTCGCAAAGCTGCGGCCGATCGCCCTTGCGTCGGCGGCGGTCAGCGTGTCGCCGACGACGCCTCGGATATCATATTCGCGCAGCATCGTCGGGTGAAAGACGTGGGCGGCAACGGGCTCGGAAACGGCGGTCATGGATGATGCTCCTGCGCGAAGGGGGTCAGGCGACGGCGAACAGGTCGCCATCGGGATGAAACCGCTCGCGCGCCGGAAGGTTCAGTCCCGCCATCGCCTCGCGCAGTTCCTGCCGCGCGACGACATGCCCCATCCCCATGCCGCCGAGATGCGCCTTGTCGAGCAGCGTCAGCCCGGCCGGGAACAGCTCGCGATAGATGACGCGTTCGCCCAGCCCCGGGATGACGCGAAAGCCGACGCGCCGCGACAGCTGGTTCAGCGCCTCGCCGACGCGCCGCATGTTGTGCGCGTCGACATGCTGCAGACGGTTGCGCAGGATGATCCAGTCGATCGTCCGCCCGTCGCTCTTGGCGCGCGCCTTGCGCGTGTCCCAGATCAGCTCCGAATAGAAGCTGGGGCGCACGACCTGGAACGTCTCGGGATCGACCTGGCCGATCAGGTCGAAATCGATGAAGCTGTCGTTGATCGGCGTCACCAGCGTGTCGGCGCTGGTCGCGATGTGCCGCGCGAACGGGTCGTCGCGCCCCGGCGTGTCGGCGATCAGATAGTCGGCGTCCTCGGCCAGCCGCGCGACCTGTTCGTCGAGTTCCTCGACCGTCGAGCCTTCGAACACCTCGAAATGCGGGATGGGCAATTCGATGCCGCGGCGCTTCGCGGTGCTGGTGCGATTGTCGAGATAGCGGTGAAAGGTGCGCTGGCGCGGGTCGAGGTCGATTCCGGCGACGCGCCACCCCATGCTCGCCAGCGCGACCGCGAAATGCACCGCGCAGGTCGACTTGCCCGTCCCGCCCTTTTCATTGGCAAAGATGATCCGGTGGGGGGCTGGCTTCGTCATGAGCGTTGCGATTTTCCTGTCGGCGCGGCATGGCGGCCGCATGGGGTGGCGTATGGACGCCGCCAATATCGGAGGGCGGGCGGCCGTGCAAATCATCCGTGATATCGCCACGCTTCGTCGCGCGGTCGACGCGCTCAAACTGGGGCGCAAGAGCGTCGCGCTGGTCCCGACGATGGGCGCGCTGCACGCGGGGCACCTGTCGCTGGTGCGGATGGCGCGGCGCGTCGCCGACCATGTCGTCGTGTCGATCTTCGTCAACCCGACGCAGTTCGGCCCGAACGAGGATTTCGCCGCCTATCCGCGCGACGAGGCGCACGACGCCGCGCTGCTGGTCGAGGAAGGCGCGGCGCTGCTCTGGGCGCCCGACGTCTCCGTCATGTATCCGCCCGGCCATGCGACGCATATCGCGGTCGCCGAACTCGGCGCCGACTATTGCGGCGCGGCGCGGCCGGGCCATTTCGACGGCGTCGCGACCGTCGTCGCCAAGCTGTTCAACCAGGTGCGCCCCGACATCGCGATCTTCGGCGAAAAGGACTGGCAGCAGCTTGCGATCATCCGCCGCATGGCGCGCGACCTCGACTTCGCGATCGATATCCTGGGGGCGCCGATCGCGCGCGATCCCGACGGGCTCGCGCTGTCGTCGCGCAACGCCTATCTGACCGCCGATCAGCGCGCCGCCGCCGCCGCCTTTCCCGCCGCGCTGCGCACCGCGGCGGCGGCGATCGCCGGCGGCGGCGCGGTCGCCGCGGCGCTCGCCGATGCCGAGGCGGCGATCCGCGCGGGCGGTTTCGCCAGCGTCGACTATGTCGCGCTCGCCGATGCCGACAGCCTCGAACGGCTGACCGAATATCGCGCCCCGGCCCGCCTGCTCGCGGCGGCGCGGATCGGCACCACGCGCCTGATCGACAATCTGGCGGTCGAGTAGCACCCTCTTTCGGGAAAGCATGGTTCGAAAACCCGCGGATTACGGCGCTCGCCGCTACCAATCCCCAAAAAACCGCCGCGTCGTTAACGCTTTGTTGACCATAAGCCGCAACTTTGGGGCCGAGGTCTCCATGTGGGGTGGAGGCGACAGGGGGTTATCATGGCGAACAGTCTGAAGTCTGCCCAATATCTGATCGAAAGCCGGCTGCTCGACGCCGCGCGCGGCGATGCGAGTGCCTATTTCGACCTGGGCGTCGCATTCTCGACCGGCACCGGCGGGGTCGATGTCGACCTGATCCAGGCGCATAAATGGTTCAACCTCGCCGCGCTCGGCGGCAATGTCGAAGGCCAGCAGTGCCGCGCCGACGTGTCGAACGAAATGAGCCGCGACGAAATCGCCGAGGCGCAGCGCCAGGCGCGCGCCTGGCTCGACGAGACCGCCCGCCGTCCCGCCGCCCGCCGCTTCGCGGCCTGACGTCTTGCCCGGTCTGCGTGGGCGTTCTGGAATCTCACGCAAAGGCGCGAAGGCGCGAAGAGAATTGCATGGCCGGTTTTCGGATAATCTCACACGAAGACACGAAGAGGGCGTGATGCGACTCGATCGTTGCGCCGATTTCGACGCCGGTTGAAAAAGGGCCGGACAACGTCCGGCCAGATAATCTCCTATGATGATCGCGAGACAGAACGGCAGAAACCGTCCTCTTCGTGTCTTCGTGTGAGATTTTCTTCTTCGCGCCTTCGCGCCTTTGCGTGAGATTCAATCCGCCCGCCGGAACGGCATATGGCCTTCCAGCCATTCCATTTCCTGCATCTCGGCCGCGCGTTCGCGCTCCAGGAAATCTGCCACCGCGCGCCGGAACCCCGGGTCGGCGATGAAATGCGCCGACCAGGTCGCGACGGGGCCGTAGCCGCGCGCGAGCTTGTGCCCGCCCTGCGCGCCCGCCTCGACGCGCGCCAGCCCGCGTTCGATCGCGACGTCGATCGCGCGGTAATAGCAAAGCTCGAAATGCAGATAGGGGATGTCGGCCACACAGCCCCAATAGCGGCCATAAAGCGTGTCGGCGCCGATCAGGTGCATCGCCCCCGCGACCGGCGTATCGCCGTCATAGGCGACGATCAGCAGCACGCGATCGGCCATCCGCGCGCCGATCAGGTCGAACGCCGCGCGCGTCAGATAGGGGTGCCCCCATTTGCGCCCGCCGGTGTCCTGATAGAAGGCCCACATCGCATCCCAGTGCGCGGGGCCGATCGCATCGCCCGTCACCTGCTCGATCCGCAGCCCCACCACCGCGCGCGCGCGCTCCTTGCGCAGTTGCTTGCGCTTGGCGGAGGTCAGCGTGGCGAGAAAATCGTCGAAACTGCGATAGCCGGGATTGGCGAAATGGAACTGGACGTCGCGCCGCACCAGCCATCCTGCCGCCTCGAACAGCGGCATCTGTTCGGGCGCGACGAAGGTCGCATGCGCCGACGACAGCTCGTTCTGCCGCACCACCGCCTCGGCGGCGCGGATCAGCAGCCGCGCGTCCTCGTCCCCCGCCGCCAGCAGCCGCGGCCCCGGCACCGGGGTAAAGGGCACCGCGATCTGCAGCTTTGGGTAATAGGCGCCGCCCGCACGCGCCCACGCGTCGGCCCAGCCGTGGTCGAAGACATATTCGCCCTGGCTGTGCGTCTTCAGGTAAGCGGGCGCCGCGGCGACCAGCGCGCCCGCGCCGTCGTCGACCAGCAGCGGCGCCGGCTGCCAGCCCGTCCTCGGCCCGACGCTTCCCGATTCCTCAAGCAGCGACAGAAAGGCATGGCCGACGAAGGGATTGGCGCCCCCCGCCAGCGCGTCCCACGCCGCCGCCTCGACCGCGGCGACCCCGGTGCCGAGCGAAATCGTCCGCGCGGGCGGGTCGGCGTCGGCCATTCAGACGCCGCCGACGAGGAAAGGAAAGGCCGTGTTCCCCCGCGAAGGCGGGGGTCCATCTCCGGTTGGCGCAAGATGGAACCGGCAGGAGATGGGTTCCCGCCTTCGCGGGGACACGGAAAGACATGGGACGTCGCGCAAGGCGATTTCCTACGCCGGCCGCACCGCCACGATGGCGTCGACCTCGACCGCAGCGCCCAGCGGCAGCACCGGAACGCCGACCGCGCTGCGCGCATGGCGCCCGGCCTCGCCGAACAGCGATTCCATCAGTTCCGACGCGCCGTTCGCGACCTTGGGCTGCTGCGTGAAACCGGGATCGCTGTTCACGAACACGCCCAGCTTGACGATTCGCTCGACGCGCGACCAGTCGCCGTCGACCGCCTTGCCGACCTGCGCGACGATCATCAGCGCGCAGCGGCGCGCGGCGTCATAGCCGCTCGCCTCGTCCATGTCGGCGCCCAGCCGCCCGGTGACGAGTTGCCCGTCGCGGAACGGCAGCTGCCCGCTGACGTGCAGCAGCCCCCCCTGCTCGACGACGGGCACATAGGCGGCGACCGGCGCGGCGGGCGTCGGCAGGTCGAGGCCGAGTTCGGCAAGCTTGGCGGCAATATCCATCGTAAATCCTTCCATCGGTTGTCGGGTCAAAGGGCCGGGGCCGGCAGGTTTCCGGCGATGCGCGCGAGGATCCACTCGCGCGCCGCGGTCCACTCGTCGATGCGCGCGTGCGCGTGCGCGGCGGCGGGAATCCGGCCGGCGATCGCGGGCTCGCCGACCATGTGCAGCCGCCACACGTCGGGCGCCGCGGCGGCGACCGAATGGTGGTGATTCGGCAAGTCGTCGATGAATATCGTGACGCTCGGCGCGCGCTCCTCGATCAGCCGGCGCACCGGCTCGCCCTTGCCGCCGCGGCTGCCGATCACCGGCGCGTCGAGGCCCAGCGCGGCGAGCTGGTCGGCGCGGCGCTGCTGGTGGTCGGGGCCGACGTTGGTCAGGATGACGATGTCGGCGACGCGCGCGATCGCGGCCATCGCGGCGACCGCGCCGGGGATCGGATATTGCCGCGCCATCTCGGTGCGGAAGAATCCGTCGAGCAGCGGCCACACCTCGGCCGCCTCCAGCGGCGTGCCGCACGCCTTGCGCTTCAGCGCATTGGCGAAGCTCGTGTCCTCCATGCGGAACAGCACGCCGTGCGCCTCGTCGACCCACTGCGCGAAGGGCACGACCATGTGCATCAGCACCTCGTCGCAATCGCTGATGACGAGCGGGCGAGTCATGCTTCCTGTCCTTCCTGTCCTTCCAGTCGGCGCGCCGCGGCGGCCAGCGCCTCCGGCTCTATATCGAGTGCCGCGGCGCAGGCGACAAGGTCGGGCTCGTACGCGGTCAGGAAGGCGAGCACCGCCGCCAGCGTCGCGCGCTGCCCCAGCGCGGCGCGCAGGCCATCGGGCGTCAGCCCGGTCGTCGCGAGCAGCCGCTCGGCGCGCGACTCGTCGCCGACGATCCAGCCGAGCGCCCGCAGCGCCAGCGCCGCGTCATCATCCCGCAAGAGGCGATCCTTCCATGGGAAGCAATTGTGTCCGGCCGCCGATTCGCCTAAACGAGCCGCGGACGCAAGCGGGGAAAGCGGCAGATCATGGGAAAGACCGTCCTGGTCGTCGAGGATAACGAGCTCAACCTGCGCCTGTTCTGCGACCTGCTCAACGCCCACGGCTACAGCGCGCACCCGGTGCGCGACGGCCGCGACGCGCTGGCGAAGGCGCGCGAGATCGCGCCCGACCTGATCATCATGGACATCCAGCTGCCGCACGTCAGCGGGCTCGAACTGATCGGCCAGGTCAAGGCCGACCCGGCGCTGCGCGCGGTGCCGATCATGGCGGTGACCGCCTATGCGGGAAAGGGCGACGAGGAACAGATCCGCGCCGCGGGGGCGGAAGCCTATGTCTCGAAACCCATATCGGTGATCCGCTTCATCGAAAGCGTCGGCGCCTTCGCCTAGGACCGTCCCATCAATCGATGTGTCCCGGCGCAGAAGGCGGTTTCCGATGCCCAGGACTGGAACATGACGACCCTGGATTGGCCCACTTCGTCATTGCGAGCGGAGCGAAGCAATCCAGGGCGGTTTACACCGCTCTGGATTGCCGCGCGGCTTCGCCGCTCGCAATGACGGGTCGACCGGAGCGTCATCCAAAGACGGCCGCTCCAGCCCCGCCCGCGATCAGGCGAGGACGGAACGCCGCGCGGTCCGGCGCAGGCCCGCCGGCGCGGGCTGCCGCTGCCACGGCGAATCATAATGGACCGCCACCGCGGCGGTCGATGCTTCGATCATCATGGTCCAGAACTGGCCGATCGGGCCCGAACGGGATGCGTTGCGAGTCATGTCGTATCTCCTGAATCGATCGTTGCGCGCAAGGAGAAGGGAGGGGAGGGGAGAAGCCCTTGGCGCAGCCATGATCTACGCCATCGGGCCCGGCCATTGGCGCCGATTTTGGTCATGGCGGCGACCAAAATTCGCGTTATGACGCAAGGAATGCGAAAAAAGATCGACCTCGACCGTTTCGACCGCCGGCTGCTCGAACTGGTGCGCGCCGACAATCTCGAACCCGCGCGGACTCTCGCCGACAAGGTGGGGCTGTCGGTGTCGGCGGTGTTGCGGCGGCTGCGGCGGCTGCGCGACGAAAAGGTGATCGTCGCCGACCGCGCGATCGTCGACCCGGCGCTGACCGGATCGGCGCTGACCATGCATGTGCTGGTGCGGATGGAACAGGCGGGCGCGCAGACGATGGACGGCTTCGCGCGCGAGATCGCGCGCCACCCCGAAATCACCGGCGCGTGGGACGTGACCGGCGAGGACGACTTCCTGCTGAAGGTGCAGGTCGGGTCGATGGAGGAATATGAAGCCTTCACGCGCCGCGCGCTCGGCGAGGATAAGGGCGTGCATTCCTTCACCACGCTGATCGCGATCCGCACGATCGTCGAGGACGACGCCTCGCGCCGCCCCCTGCGCGACCTGTGACCGCTCACCAGAGCGCCGGCTTCGCCACCATCAGCCAGAAGACGCCGACCAGCCCCAGAAACGCGGGCCAGCCGAGCAGGAACCACAGCCGCATCGTCTGCTCGTAATCCGGCCCCAGCGGCCGCCCGGCGCGCGCCGCCGCCTCGGCAAGCCGCTGCGCACGAATCTGCAGGCCGACGACCGGCGCCCAGCAGGCAAAGGCCAGCGCATAGAGCGCATATGTCGCGAGCAGCCACGGCTCGGTCAGCGGATAGCCCGCGTGATGCGCGAGCCACAAGCCGCTCGCCGGCTGCACGACGCCGCTGGTGCCGGTGAAGATCCAGTCGGCGCGCACCACCATGCGGCCGATGGCGGCGATCGTCGCCGGGTCGCGCGTCAGATGGGCGTTCCACAGATACCAGGCGGTCCCGGCGCCGAAGCCGAACAGCACGGTGCTGCTGACGATGTGCAGCATCTTCACCAGCAGATAGAGGTCGGTCATCTCTTGTCCCCGATGGCGCCGTGCACCGCGACGAGCAGCAGGATCGGCAGATTCTTGAGCAGCGGACCCAGCGGATCGAGCCACAGGCGCGGCAGCGCGAGGCCGATGACGATCGTGTAGCCGAGGATCAGGCCGATCTGGACGACCGTGCTCCAGCGCGCCTTGCGGTCGAGCAGCACCAGCGCCGCCACCGCGATATCGGCCAGGCTGGCGCCGATGCGCAGCGGGTCGGCCAGGCCGGCGGGCAGCCCCAGGCTCGCCGCCAGCGCGCGCGCCGCTTCGCCGCCATGCGTCAGCCCGAGCCATGCCGAGGCGAGCCACAGCAGCGCCAGTATCGCGCGGATCGCGGGCGCGAGGAAGAAGAGGCGCGCGTGCCAGCGGTCCTGTACCTCGGCCGGGCGCGCCGCGAGCGCATCGTTCAGCCGGCGCGGCGCGCTGCCGGTTTCGCGGGCATAGGCGGCGCTGTCGCCGGCGTTGCCCGCGACGAGCTGCGCCAGGCTGTTGCTCGCGATCGGCCCGTCGCCCGCAAGGTCGCCGATCCGGCCGAGCAGGCGCATGACCGGCATCGGGATCGACACGAAGCGCGCCGCGCCGAACCCCAGCCAGCCGCGATAGGCGCGCAGCAGGCCGCGCAGGTCGATCGTCTCTGGCCCCACCGGCTCGAGCGTCCGCCCGGCAAAGCGGTCGTCGGCGCACAGGCGCGCCACGTCGCGCGCCAGATCGTCGACATGGATCGGGGTGAAGCGCTGGTCGCCCGCGCCGGGCAGCGGGACGGCCAGCGGCAGCCCCGCCATTCCGCGCAGCAGCGAGGTGCCGCCATAGCTGCCGTCGCCATAGACGAGCGACGGGCGCAGGATCGTCCAGCCGAGCCCCGAGGCGCGCAGCACGGCCTCGCCCGCCAGTTTCGCGCGCGCATAGTCGGTGCCGACCTCCTCGCGGGCGCTGATCGCGGACAGCAGCACCACGCGCGCGACCCCCGCCTCGCGCGCGGCGGCATACAGAGCGCGCGGCATCGCGACGTGGACTGCCTCCATATCGGGCCCGCGCAGCACGCCCGCGGCGTTGACGATGCAGGCGACGCCGTCCAGATGCGTGCGCCACGCCGCCGCATCGGTCGCTCCGGCCAGGTCGACCGCCACGAACCGAACCCCCGGAAATGCCGCCTCGAGGTGCCCGACCCGGCGAACCACCGCGACCGCCTCGTGCCCCGCGTCGCGCAGCGCGGTCAGAATGTGCCGGCCGATGAAACCGGCGGCCCCCAGGATCATCACCCGCATGCCCGCTCCTTCCGCCCAGCGGGTTAGAGCATGATGACATGATAGGGAATCGTCATTGCGAGGAGCACGGCGAAGAAGCAATCTCCCCTCCCGCTTGCGGGAGGGGTCGGGGGTGAGGGCTCGAACCCTTGCGCAAGGCCGCTGTCCCCACCCCTCTCCTGATGGGGCGGGATACGCTTCAACCCCGACAGGACGGCCCCGAAAGCCGCCCCACACCGCCGGGCACGAAAAAGGGCGGCTCGCGGCCGCCCTTCTGTCCATCGTCCGGCCTTTGCCGGATGACGCGCTTTCGAACCCCGCGCGCCATCGGCGCGCCGGGCGCGGCGTCACTTGATCTTGGCTTCCTTGAACTCGACGTGCTTGCGCGCGACGGGGTCGTATTTGCGCACCGCCATCTTCTCGGTCATCGTGCGCGGGTTCTTCTTTGTGACATAGAAAAAGCCCGTGTCGGCGGTGCTCACCAGCTTGATCTTGACGGTCGTCGGCTTGGCCATGGCCTCATGTTCCTCGAACTATTGACGCATCCGCCGGCCCGTCCGGCGCATGCGGCGGGACGATGGCCCCGGCGATTGCTGAAAAACAAAGAGGGCCGCGTCGCACGCCGCCCCCCTTCATCCCGGCGCCCTTGGCGGGATTCGGTGCTTATGTCAAGCGAAAGCGGGGCCGGGCGAGAGGTTGCGCCAGCTTGGACAAACCCGTTTATCGACCGCGTGGCTGGATCGTTCTTGAATCGAGCACCGCCGTGTCCCTGCGCAGGCGGGGACCCAGAGCCTCATCGCGCCAACGCTGGCTCTCCGACACTCTGGGCTCCCGCCTTCGCGGGAGCACATGCCTGTTCGCTCAAAGACAACCACACTTCGAGCGGCCCGGCAAAAGCCGGGCGGTGCCTGTCGCAGGGTCCGGTCATGGATGCTGAAACCAGTTCCGCATGACGGACAACGATGCGGCGTGGGAACGGGGCAGCACCATCCGCTCCGCTCCCCGCAGGCCCGCCGCCGTCAGGCGTCGCGGATCTGGAAGCGGACGGTCATCTCCTTCCAGCTTTCCTCGGGCACGCCGCCGCGCGTCGCGGGCTTGAAGCGCCATTTCGACAGCGCGCGCTTGCGCGTCGCCTCGAAGAAGGCGGGGTCGTCGGTGCTGACCAGCTCGACCGCCTTGACCCGTCCGTCGGTGCCGATCAGCACGCGGACGCGGACGACGCCCTCGATCCCGGCGCGCTGCTCGCGCGCGGGATAGTCGGGCTGGAACGTCCCGGCGAAGCGCGGATCGACCGCGGCGGCGACGAGCGCCGGGCGCGGCGGGGCCGGCGGATCGACCGCGACCGCCACGCCCGCCCCGCTGCCCGACGGCGGCGTCAGCGGCGGCGCGGGCGGCACCGACGGCGGGTCCGCCGCGACCGGCGGCAGCGGCGAGACCGTCGTCGTCATCGCCGACGGCTGCGGTTCGGCCTGCGGCGGCTGCGGCTGGGGTTCGGGCGGCGGCGCCGGGGGCAGGGTGAAGCTTTTCCACGGCACCGGCGCGCTCGTCGGCGTGCGCTCGATGATCATCGGCGACAGTGCCACCGCGACGACGAGCGCCGCGGGCACGCCAAAGGCGAACAGCGCCGCCAGCGGGCGGTGCCCGGCGCCGGGGTCGTAGCGCGCGCCCGGTGCGGGGGTGCCGGCGGGGGCAGGGGCGCGCTCCGGCGCCGCCGCGAGGGCCGAAATCAGGGGTATCAGCGTCATGGCATCTCTCCTTGCCTGTGCCGACCCGGCCCCGCCGCGTATCGACCGCCGCTATCGGTCGGGTCGATTGATGTAATAATATAACATCACTGCAAATGTCAATGGAGAGGCGGGGAGGACAAGATGCCGGGGACGCTCCGTCGCTTTTTCAGTCGTCATGCCGACTTGGCTTGGCGCACAGGTTCTTCGGACATGTAGGAGCTTGTACCCCGGCGAAAGCCGGGGTCCAGATGGCATGGTGCGGCCCCCCGCGTGGACGCCGGCTTTCGCCGGGGTACATTTGCCTATCCAAAAGGGATGATGCCAACGCGTTTTAGCATGGCGGTGCGTCGGACAGAGGCGGGACAGCCGCCCCGTCTATGCCGCCGACAGCCGCGCGATCGCCTCGTCCCTCGCGATCAGCGGCAGCAGCTCGCCCATGTCGGGCCCGTGGTCGCGCCCGGTCAGCGCGCGGCGCAGCGGCAGGAACAGCGCGCGGCCCTTCGCGCCCGTCGCCGCCTTTGCCGCGCCGGTCAGCGCGTGCCAGGGGTCGGCGCTCCAGTCGATCGCCGGCGCCGCCACCGCCGCTGCTGCGAGCACCGGCCGGTCGGCCGCGTCGGGCGCGGGCGGCGCGAAGGGGCCGTCGAACACCGCCACCCAGTCGGCCGCCTCCGCCACCGTCGCCAGGTTCGGGCGGATCGCGGTCCAGCGCGCTTCGTCGATCGCCGCGGGCAGGCGCGGCGCGACCGCGGCATAGGGGGTGTGGTGGAGGATCTTCTGATTCAGCAGCGCCAGCTCGGCCTCGTCGAAGCGCGCCGGGGCGCGGCCGAAGCGCGCGAAGTCGATGCCCGCGATCAGCGGCTCGAGCGTCGTCACCGGCTCGACCGGGTCGCTCGTCCCCAGCCGCGCGAGCAGCGCCGCGAGCGCGATCGGCTCGATCCCCGCCGCGCGCCAGTCCGCCATGCCGAGCGCGCCGAGCCGCTTCGACAATTTGCCCCCGGTGCCGACGAGCAGCGCCTCGTGCGCAAAGGCGGGGGGTGCCGCGCCCAGCGCTTCGAACATCTGGATCTGCGCCGCGGTGTTCGACACATGATCCTCGCCGCGCACGACGTGCGAAATGCCCATCGCGATATCGTCGATCACGCTCGGCAGCAGATAAAGCCAGCTTCCGTCGGCGCGCCGCACCACCGGGTCGGACAGCGTCTTCGGCTCGAAATGCTGCGGCCCGCGAATCAGGTCGGTCCATGCGATCGGCGCGTCATGGTCGAGCCGGAAGCGCCAGTGCGGCGCGCGCCCTTCGGGCACCGGCGCCCCGTCGGGCCGGCGCTCGTACACCGGCGGCAGCCCGCGCGACAGCAGCACCTTGCGCCGGATGTCCAGCTCCTCGGGCGTCTCGTAACAGGCATAGACGCGCCCCGCCGCCTTCAGCCGCGCGAACACCTCGTCATAGAGCGCGAAGCGTGCCGACTGCCGCTCCTCGCCGTCGACGTCGAGCCCCAGCCACGCAAGGTCGGTGCGGATCGCCTCGACATAGTCCTCCTTCGACCGCTCGCGGTCGGTGTCGTCGATGCGCAGCAGGAAACGCCCGCCATGCTTGCGCGCCCAGAGCCAGTTGTGCAGCGCGGTGCGGACGTTGCCGACATGGAGATTGCCGGTTGGCGAGGGCGCGAAGCGGGTGATGACGGTCATGATGCGCGCCTATAGCGGCTTTGCGGGGCCGGTGGGAATATATGGTTCGCGCCGACGAGCGGCGGTGCCAGGCGATTCTTGCGCGCAGAGGCGCAGAGATCGCGGAGAAAATGAAGAAGGGAAAAAAGAGGGTCACGCGAAGACGCGAAAAAGATGTGGCCGATGGTGTCCTGTTTCAGACCCCGCTGCCGCGGGATGCGGCGGGATAGGGAAAGCCGCTTCGCGGCAAAGGCGACCTCTTCGCGCTTTCGCGCCTTCGCCTGAACCGGACTCTCTGCGATCTCTGCGCCTCTGCGCGAATCGTTCCGAACGTCGTCCTACCCCGTCCGGAACCTGTGGGTGATCGGATAGCGCCGGTCGCGGCCGAAGTTGCGCGTCGACAGCTTCACCCCCGGCGGCGCCTGCCGCCGCTTGTATTCGGCGAGCATCAGCAGCCGCTCGATCCGCGCCACCGCCGCGCGGTCGAAGCCGTGGCGCGCCACGACATCGTCGACGCTCGCTTCCTCCTCGACCAGCATGTGCAGCATCCGGTCGAGGTCCGCATAGGGAGGCAGGCTGTCCTCGTCCTTCTGGTCGGGGCGCAGCTCGGCGCTCGGCGGCTTGGTGATGACCGAATCGGGCATCACCGGCGCGCGCGGGTTGCGCGACAGCCGCGGGACATGCGCGTTGCGCCACCGCGCGATGGCGAACACCGTCGTCTTGTATGCATCCTTCAGCGGGTTGTAGCCGCCCGCCATGTCGCCATAGATGGTCGCATAGCCGACGCTCATCTCGCTCTTGTTGCCGGTGGTCAGCAGCATCGGCCCGAACTTGTTCGACAGCGCCATCAGCGTCACCCCGCGGATGCGCGACTGGATATTCTCCTCGGTCGCATCGACCGCGCGGCCGGCGAAGCTGTCCGCCAGCATCGCGTCGAACGCCTCGACCGCGGGGCCGATGGCGATGGTGTCGAGCCGGCACCCGATCATCTGCGCGCAGCCCCGCGCATCGTCGAGGCTTTCGGCGCTGGTGAAGCGGCTCGGCAGCATCACGCACCAGACCTTGTCCGGCCCCAGCGCATCGGCGGCGATCGCGGCGCACAGCGCCGAATCGATCCCCCCCGACAGGCCGAGCACGACGCCGGGAAAGCCGTTGCGCGTCACATAGTCGCGCAGGCTGACGATCATCGCGCTGTAGATGTCGGCGGGGTGCGCCTCCCATTCGGCGAGGTCGCCGGGCGCGCACGCCCAGCCGTCCGCTCCCTTCGTCCAGCGCGTGACGCGATCCTCCTCCGCCCAGTCGATCAGCCGGTGCGCGGGCGCCCCGTCGGCGTTCAGCACGAACGAGCAGCCGTCGAACACCAGCTCGTCCTGCCCGCCGACGCGGTTGAGGAAGATCAGCGGCAACCCGGTTTCGGCGACACGCGCCGCGAACACCTGCGTCAGGCGGCGGTCGTCCTTGTCGATCTCATAGGGACTGCCGTTGACCGAGATCAGCAGCTCGGCCCCCTGCGCCGCCAGATGCCCGCACACCGTCGGCAGCCAGCCGTCCTCGCAGATCGGCAGGCCCAGCCGTACCCCGCGCCACGTGACGACGTCGGGCAGCGGCCCCGGCGCGAACACGCGCTTTTCGTCGAAGGTGCCGTAATTGGGCAGTTCGTGCTTGCGCCGCGTCGCGACCACCCGCCCCGCGTCGAGCAGCGCGACGATATTATAGAGTCGTCCGTCGTCGCCCCGCTCGACCGACCCGACCAGCATCGCCGGACCGCCGTCGCCGGTCTCGGCCGCCAGGTCGCCGAGCAGCGCCGCCGCGCGCCGGGCCAGCGCCGGCTTCAGCACCAGATCCTCGGGCGGATAGCCGATCAGCTGCAGTTCGGGAAACAGGATCAGGTCGGCGTCGGGGTGCCGCGCGCGCGCCGCGCGCATCGCATCGGCGTTGGCGGCAAGGTCGCCGACCGCCTGCGTCATCTGCGACAGGACGATGGTAAGCTGTTCGGTCATGGCAGGGGTTTAAGCGCAACCGCCCCGATTTCAACCGCCGAGCGTCGCCGCGTTCGCGACCGCCCGCCCGCCTTTACCCCCTTCCCCTTCGCGTGCCCGCTGGTTAAGGGGCGCGCATCCTTCCCCACCACACCGCGACAAGGGGCCACGCATGAAACTCATTTCCGGCAACAGCAATCTTCCCCTGGCCCGCGCGATCGCCGACTATCTGGAATTGCCGCTCGCCGACACCAGCGTGCGCCGCTTCGCCGACGAAGAGGTGTTCGTCGAGATTCACGAGAATGTCCGCGGCCAGGACGTGTTCGTCATCCAGCCGACCAACTATCCGGCGAACGACAATCTGATGGAACTGCTGATCATCACCGACGCGCTGCGCCGCGCCTCGGCCAAGCGCATCACCGCCGTCATCCCCTATTTCGGCTATGCGCGGCAGGACCGCAAGCCCGGTCCGCGCACCCCGATCTCGGCCAAGCTGGTCGCCAACCTCATCACCACCTCGGGCGCCGACCGCGTGCTCGCGATCGACCTGCACGCCGGGCAGATCCAGGGCTTCTTCGACATCCCGACCGACAATCTCTATGCCGCGCCGGTGATGAGCGCCGACATCCAGGCGCGCTTCGGCGACCGCAATTTGATGGTCGTCTCGCCCGACGTCGGCGGCGTGGTGCGCGCCCGCGCGCTCGCCAAGCGGCTCGACAACGCGCCGCTGGCGATCGTCGACAAGCGCCGCGAGCGCGCCGGCGAATCAGAGGTGATGAACATCATCGGCGACGTGTCGGGGCGCTTCTGCATCCTGATCGACGACATCGTCGATTCGGCGGGGACGCTGTGCAACGCCGCCGCCGCGCTGAAGGCGCAGGGGGCAGAGGGCGTCGTCGCCTATTGCACCCACGGCGTGCTGTCGGGCGGCGCGGTGGCGCGCGTCAACGCGAGCGAACTGACCGAACTCGTCATCACCGACTCGATCATGCCGACCGAGGCGGTCAACGACAGCGACAAGGTGCGCGCGCTGACCGTCGCGCCGCTGCTCGGCGAGGCGATCAAGCGCATCGCCGACGAAACCAGCGTATCGTCGCTGTTCGATTGAGGCGCGACATTTTCGAGATTCCGTTCGTGTCGAGCGAAGTCGAGACGCTCATCGTTCGTGCATGCCTTCGGGGTGTCTCGACTGCGCTCGACGCGAACGGGATATGGAGGTTTCCGGCATGACCCTCGAATCCGACATCGCCCTCGCCATCCGTCTCGCCGACGCCGCGGGCGCCGTGATCCGCCCCCATTTCCGCGCCGGTTTCGCGCACGAGGCGAAGGGTGACGACTCGCCGGTGACCGAGGCCGACCGCGCCGCCGAGGCCGCGATGCGCCGCCTGCTCGATGCCGAAGCGCCGCGCGACGGCATCATCGGCGAGGAATATGGCGCCGAGCGGCCCGACGCCGCGCGCCAGTGGGTGCTCGACCCGATCGACGGCACGGTCAGCTTCATGGCCGGCCGGCCGATCTTCGGCACGCTGATCGCGCTCCTGCAGGACGGCTGGCCCGTGCTCGGCATCATCGACCAGCCGATCGCGCGCGAACGCTGGGTCGGCGCTACCGGACAAGCAACGCTGTTCAACGGCCGTCCCGCCGCGACGCGCGCCTGCCGCAGCCTCGCCGACGCGGCGCTCGCGACGACGGGACCGCAATATTTCAGCGATCACGATGGCGCGCATTTCATGGCGCTCGCGGCAAAGACCGCGCACAAGCGCATGTTCTTCGGCGGCGACTGCTACAATTACGGCCTGCTGGCGAGCGGCCATGTCGACCTGGTGGTCGAGGCGGGGCTGAAGCTCCACGATTTCGCGGCGCTGGTGCCGATCGTCGAGGGCGCGGGCGGCACGATGTGCGACTGGAACGGCGATCCGCTGAACGCCGACAGCGACGGCCATGTCGTCGCATTGGGCGATCCCGCGCGGCTCGAAGATGTTATCGAGGGCCTCGCCTGCCACCATTAGGGCCAAGACCCAGGGAGAGAAGACCATGGCGTTCGACGGAAGCTGCCATTGCGGCGCGGTGACCTATACGGTCGAAGGCGACATCCCCGACACGGCGATGAGCTGCAACTGCTCGCACTGCCGGCGCAAGGGGTTCCTGCTGACCTTCGTGCCGATCGACAAGTTCCGGCTGACCGGCGGCGCCGACAAGCTCGCCTCCTACAAGTTCAACAAGCATAATATCGACCACCAGTTCTGCACCGACTGCGGCTGTCAGGGCTTTTCGGTCGGCACCGGCCCCGACGGGGCGAAGATGGCGGCGGTCAATCTGCGCTGCGTCCCCGCGGCCGACCTCGATTCGCTGACGATCCAGAAGGTCGACGGGGCGAGCTTCTGAACCTCGTCATTGCGAGGACCCCGGACTTGATCGGCAATCCTCCCTTTTCCGTCAAGTCACTGTTCCCCGGCGAAAGCCGGGGTCCATACGAGGCAGCGCTGTGCCATCTGGACCCCGGCTTTCGCCGGGGAATGGCTCCTGACTTGCCTGAAGGGTATATGCCGACTTGATCCGGGGGGCGTGGCAACCCGCAGCCTCCGGCATGCGGAAGCCTCGATGGCTGGAGATTGCCTCGCTTCGCTCGCAATGACCGGATCTTGCGCGAGGCTTGCATTTCGGCGCGAATCCCGCTAGGCGCGCGCCTTCCGATTGTGTCGGCTGGCTGAAAGGGCTGCCAGGCCGATACGCAAACGGACTTCCAAAGGAGACCAAAATGCCCAAGCTCAAGACCAAGAGCGGTGTGAAGAAGCGCTTCAAGTTCACCGCCTCGGGCAAGGTGAAGCACGGCGTCGCCGGCAAGCGCCACCGCCTGATCTCGCACAATGCGAAATATATCCGCACCAATCGCGGCACCAGCGTGCTCAGCGATGCCGATACCGCCCATGTGCGCCTCTGGGCGCCCTACGGCCTGAAGTAAGGAGCGGACCCCATGTCCCGTATCAAACGCGGCACGACCACGCGCGCCAAGCACAACCGGGTTCTGGCCCAGGCGAAGGGCTATTACGGCCGCCGCAAGAACACGATCCGCATCGCCAAGCAGGCGGTCGAGAAGGCCGGCCAGTACGCCTATCGCGACCGCAAGGTGAAGAAGCGGAGCTTCCGCGCTCTGTGGATCCAGCGCATCAACGCGGCGGTCCGCGCCGAAGGCCTGACCTATTCGCAGTTCATGCACGGCGTGAAGCTCGCGGGGATCGAACTCGACCGCAAGGTCATGGCCGATCTGGCGATGAACGAAGGCGGCGTGTTCACCACGATCATCGCCCAGGCGAAGGCGGCGCTGCCCAAGGCCGCGTAACGCCGGATCGAGCCATCGAATCGCAAGAGGGCGGTCCCATCCGGGGCCGCCCTTTTTCGTGCGCGCCGCGCAAAGAGAGACGGCGCGGAGCCAGGCCCCGCGCCGTCTCGACGATGATCAAAGCGATACACCGCCCCCCTCCCTCCGAGCCGCTAAGCCGTGGGTCGCAGAAAGCCGACGGCCGGTGGAAGTGTTCCCATCCTCTGGCACAAGCCGCGCCGAAGAGGCGTGACATATGCCGTCCGGATGATGACAATAATTGTAAGAACCCGACAATCGGGTCGCTTAGCTTGTTGTTTTTTTGCGCATCCGTCCGCAGAAGCGACAGGGCATGACCGATGCGACGCAACCGCAGGGGCCAGGCGCCGATGTGCGCGTGACGACCCGCTTCTTCCCGGTGTCGGAGGCGCTGCGCCCCTATGCCAGCATCATCTATCTGACCGACGTCGCCGCCCCGCCGGGGGTCCGCGTCGACGATTATCTGCACCCCGAATGGGCGAACATGCGCTTCATCGACGGCACCGCGCCGCTCGCGGCGATCGGCGGCGGCGTCCCGGTCCCGGCGCCGCGCTTCATCGCCACCGGCCCGACGAGCAAGGCGAGCTATTTCGCGGCCGGCGCGATGCGCGTCTGGGGGATCGGCCTGTTGCCGATGGGCTGGGCCAAATATGTCCCGATGTCCGCCGAGGCATTGGCCGACCGTTTCTGCGACGGCGAAGCGCATCCCGCCTTCGCCTCCTTCGCGCCGCTCGCCGCACAGCTGCCTCGCGCCGCGGACGCGGAAGAGGCGGCGCGGACGATCGACGCGCATTTCGCCGCGCTGCTCGCCGACGCGCCGCGCGACGATCCGGCGATCCGCGCCGCGCACGGCGCGCTCGTCGACGAGGAACTGGCGAGCGTCGCCGACCTCGCGGACCGGCTCGGCCTGTCGGCGCGCTCGGTCGAGCGACTGAGCCGCCGGGCCTTCGGCTTTCCGCCCAAGCTGCTGCTCCGCCGCCAGCGCTTCCTGCGCAGCCTTGCCCGCTTCATGCTCGACCCGACGATGGCGTGGATCGACACGCTCGATCACCACTATCACGACCAGGCGCAGTTCACCCGCGACTTCCAGCGTTTCATGGGGATGAGTCCGCGCGCCTACGCGGCGCGGCCCAAGCCGATCCTCGGCGCCGCCGCCCGCGCCCGCGCCGCCGCCGCGGGCGAAGCGGTGCAGGGCCTGCACCGGCCCGGCGCCTGAGCGCTTCGGGGTTGACCCGCGCGCCGCCTTCGGTGCAAGCGGCGGCGGAACGACCCGGCATCCGGAAACCACCATATAGACGATCGCGCGCGCCTCGGCGGGGAGCGAATATCAGGCCATGCAGGCCCAGCTTGTGGGCGACATCGCCGCGGCCGCCGACCTCGACGCGCTGGAGGCGCTGCGCGTCGCCGCGCTCGGCAAGGCGGGCAGCGTGTCGGCGCTGCTCAAGACGCTAGGCGCGATGAGCCCCGAGGAGCGGCAGGAGCGCGGACCGCAGATCCACGCCCTGCGCGAAGCCGTCACCGGCGCACTCGCCGCACGCAAGGCCGCGCTCGAAGCCGCGGCGCTCGAGCAAAGGCTCGCCGCCGAGCGGCTCGACATGACGCTCCCCGCCGACGCTGCGCCGCAGGGCAGCGTCCACCCGGTCAGCCAGGCGATGGACGAGCTGGCGGAGATTTTCGCCGACATGGGCTTCGCAGTCGCCACCGGGCCCGAGATCGAGGACGATTGGCGCAATTTCACCGCGCTCAACATCCCCGAGACGCATCCCGCGCGCGCCATGCACGACACCTTCTATTTCCCGCCGCAGATGGCGAACGCCGATGGCCGTCCGATGCTGCTTCGCACCCACACCTCGCCGGTGCAGGTCCGCACGATGATGAGCCAGCAGCCGCCGATCCGCATCATCGCGCCGGGGCGCGTCTATCGCAGCGACAGCGACGCGACCCACACGCCGATGTTCCACCAGGTCGAAGGTCTCGTCATCGACCGCCGCATCCATATGGGCCACCTCAAATGGACGCTCGAAACCTTCCTCAAGGCCTATTTCGAGCGCGACGACATCGTGCTGCGTCTGCGCCCCAGCTATTTCCCCTTCACCGAGCCGTCGGCGGAGGTCGATGTCGGATACCGGCAGGAAAAGGGCCGCCGCATCGTCGGCGGCAGCGGCGACGACGAAGGGCATGCGTGGATGGAACTGCTCGGCAGCGGCATGGTCAACCGGCGCGTCATCGCCAATTGCGGGCTCGACCCCGACGAATGGCAGGGCTTCGCCTTCGGCGCCGGCATCGACCGGCTCGCGATGCTCAAATATGGCATGGACGACCTGCGCGCCTTCTTCGACGGCGACCTCCGGTGGCTGTCCCACTACGGATTCGGCGCGCTGAGCGTTCCGACGCTGTCCGGGGGCATTTCGGCATGAAGATCACCCTCGACTGGCTCAGGGAGCATCTCGACACCGACGCGACCGTCGAGGCGGTGGTCGCGACCCTCAACCGTATTGGCCATGAGGTCGAAGGCGTCGAGAATCCGGCCGAGAAGCTCGCCGGCTTCCGCGTCGCGCGCGTCCTGACCGCCGAGCGCCACCCGCAGGCCGACAAGCTGCAGGTGCTCACCGTCGACGCCGGCCCGGACGTCAACGGCGGCGCGCCGTTGCAGGTCGTGTGCGGCGCCCCCAACGCGCGCGCCGGCCTCGTCGGCGTGCTCGGCCTGCCCGGCGCGGTCGTCCCGGCGAACGGCATGGAGCTGAAGGTCTCGGCGATCCGCGGCGTCGAATCGAACGGCATGATGTGTTCGACGCGCGAGCTCGAACTCGGCGACGACCATGACGGCATCATCGAGCTGCCCGCCGACGCCCCCGTCGGCATGCCCTTCGCCGACCATGCGGGCACGAACGATCCGGTGATCGACATATCGATCACCCCCAACCGGCAGGACTGCATGGGCGTGCGAGGGATCGCGCGCGACCTCGCCGCGGCGGGGCTGGGCACGCTCAAGCCGCTCGCCGTCCCGACGATCCTCGGCGAAGGCGAGCCCGCGACCGGGATCGCCACCCACGACCCCGAAGGCTGTCCCGCCTTCTATGGCCGCACGATCGCCGGCGTCACCAACGGCGCCGCGCCCGAATGGATGCGCCGCCGGCTCGAAGCGATCGGCCAGCGCTCGATCTCGGCGCTCGTCGACATCAGCAACTATGTGATGTTCGACCTCGGCCGCCCGAGCCATATCTACGACCGCGCGACGTTGACCGGACCGCTCGTCGCGCGCCGCGCGAAGGCGGGCGAAAGCGTCGTCGCGCTCAACGGCAAGAGCTATACGCTCACCGACACGATGACGGTGATCGCCGACGATGCCGGCGTCCACGACATCGCCGGCATCATGGGCGGCGAGCATAGCGGGTGCAGCGAGGCGACGACCGACGTCTTGCTCGAAATCGCCTGGTTCACCCCGGAGCGTATCGCGCTCACCGGCCAGGCACTCGGCCTCGCCAGCGACGCGCGCAGCCGTTTCGAGCGCGGCGTCGATCCGGCTTTCCTCGACGACGCGGCCGCGATCGTCACCGGGCACATCCTCGCCATCTGCGGCGGCACCCCCTCGGCGGTGACGCGCGCAGGCGCCCCGCCGGTCGCCGCGCGGCACGTCGATTACGACCCCGGGCTCGCCGCGACGCTGGGCGGCGTCGCGATCGACCCCACGCGCCAGCGCGAGATTCTGGAGGCGCTGGGCTTCACGGTCATCGAACAGGGCGCACGCTGGCAGGTCACGGTGCCGAGCTGGCGCCGCGACGTCGACGCCGCGCCCGACATCGTCGAGGAAGTGGCGCGCATCCACGGCTTCGACGCCATTCCCTCGACCCCGTTGCCGCGCAGCGACGGGGTGGCGAAACCGACCGCAACCGCCGACCAGATGCTCGAACGCCGCCTGCGCCGCGCCGCGGCGGCGGCGGGTTTCCACGAGGCGGTGACGTGGAGCTTCGTCAGCGAGCGCGAAGCGGCGCCGTTCGGCGGCGGCACCTGGGCGCTCGCCAACCCGATCAGCGAAGATCTCAAGGTGATGCGTCCGTCGCTGCTGCCGGGCCTGCTCGCCGCGGCCGCGCGCAACGCGAATCGCGGCGCGGACAGCATCCGCCTGTTCGAGATCGGCCGGCGCTATCTGGCCGATGCCGAGCATCCGACGCTGGCGCTGCTGATGGCGGGCGAACGCCGCGCGCGCAGTTGGCAGGCGGGCAAGGCGCAGCCCTTCGACGCGTTCGACGCCAAGGCGGCGGCGCTCGCGCTGCTCGAAGCCGCCGGCGCCCCCGCCGACCGGCTGCAGGTGATGGAACCGGTCGCCCAGGGCGCGATCTGGCATCCCGGTCAGGCGGCGACGCTGCGGCTCGGTCCCAAGGCGGTGCTCGCCGAGTTCGGCGCGCTCCACCCCGCGCTGACGCGGCATTTCGACGTCGACGGGCCGGTTATGGCGGTGCAGATTTTCCTCGACGCGATCCCGGCAAAGCGCGCGAGCGGTCCGGCCCGCGCGGCCTTTGCGCCGCCCGCGCTGCAGGCGGTGCGCCGCGACTTCGCCTTCCTCGCCCCCGAAACGCTCGCCGCCGCCGACCTCGTCCGCGCGGTGAAGGGCGCCGACAAGGGCGCGATTACCGGCGCCCGCCTGTTCGACCGCTTCGCCGGCCAGGGCGTTCCCGAAGGACAGGTCAGCCTGGCCGTCGAGGTCGAACTGCAACCGGCGGATAAGAGCTTCACCGATGCCGATCTGAAGGCGATCGCCGACAGAATCGTCGCCGCCGCCGCGAAACTGGGCGCGGTGCTGCGGGGATAGGCCGGATCAGGCGGCGACGGCATTCTCGCTGCGGCTCGCGGCGGCTTCGAGCAGGCGCTTTTCCAGCGATCTCACGCGCGCCGCGCTGTCGATCTTGTCGCCGATCAGGTCGGTGACATAGAAGGTGTCGACCGCGCGCTCGCCATAGGTGGCGACATGCGCGCTGTGCACCGTCACCTTCGACTGGAACAGCGCATAGGCAAGCTGGTTGAGCAGTGCCGGGCGGTCCTGCGCATTGACCTCGATCACGGTGAAGCGGTTCGACGCCTTGTTGTCGATGAAGACGTTCGGCGCGATGCGGAACGCCTCGGCGCGGGTGCGCGGCAGCGCGCGCGCCTCCAGCTTGGGCAGCAGTTTCTGGCGGCCCGCCAGCGCATCCTCGATCGCCCGCGTCAGGCGGACGATCTGCTCCGCCTCGGCAAAGGGGCGGCCGAGCGGATCCTGGACCAGGAAATTATCGAGCGCGAGCCCGTCGCGCGTCGTGTGGATACGCGCGTCGATGATGTTGCCGCCGGCGAGGTGGATGCCCCCGGCGATGCGATAGAAGAGCCCCGGATGGTCGGCCGCGAGCACCATCACCAGCGTCGCGCCGCGATCGTCGTCGGGCACCGCCGCAATATGCAGCGGGGCGCCGCCGGCCTTCTGGATATGGATCAGGTTCGCCGCGATCACCTCGACCGGCTCGGCGATCCAATAGCTTTCGGGAAGCCGCCTCGCGAGCCGCGCGAACGCCTTGTCGTCGAGTGCGAGCAGGCGCTGCGCCTCCTCCTTCTTGCCCGCGATCCGCGCCGCCCGCCCGCGCTGCTTGTGGCCGAGGCGCAGCACCTCTTCGGCGGCGTCGAACAATTCGGCCAGCAACTGCCGCTTCCAGCTGTTCCACACGCCGGGGCCGACCGCGCGGATATCGACGACGGTGAGGACGAGCAGCAGGCGCAGCCGCTCGGGGCTCTGGACGATCTGCGCGAAGTCGAGGATCGTCTTGAAATCGGCGAGGTCGCGCTTGAACGCCGTCGCCGCCATCAGCAGGTGATGACGCACCAGCCACGACACCGTCTCGGTCTCCGCCTCGGTCAGCCCGAGCCGCGGGCAGACGCGCAGTGCGAGTTCGGCACCCAGGATGCTGTGATCGCCGCCGCGCCCCTTGGCGATGTCGTGGAGCAGCACCGCGACATAGATGACGCGCCGCGACTGGACATGCTGCATGATCGCGGTCGACAGCGGATGATCGTCCTTCAACCGGTCCTGTTCGATGTCCGAAAGCAGGCCGATCGCGCGGATCGTGTGCTCGTCGACCGTATAATGATGATACATGTCGAACTGCATCTGCGCGACGACGCGGCCGAAATCGGGCACGAAGCGGCCGAACACCCCCGCCTCGTTCATCCAGCGCAGCACCGTTTCGGGGTCGCGCGGGGACGTCAGCACGTCGAGGAACAGGGCATTCGCGCGCGCGACGCGGCGCACGCCCTGCGTCTCGATCAGTTTGGCGTCGTGGCGCGCCTGGCGCATCGCCTGCGGGTGGATTTCGAGGCCATGCCGGTCGGCGAGCGCGAAAATCTCGATCAGCCGCACCGGATCCTGCTGAAAGAAGTCGTCCGACGGCAGCGCCAGCCGGCCGCGATCGAGCACGAAACCGCCCAGCTTGCCCGGCCGTCGCCGGATCGTCGGCAGGAAGCGGCGACCGCGCGCCGCAAGCTGATCGTCGAGATGCGCGAGGAAGGTGCCGGTGAGGTCGCCGACGCTCTTCGCATGGAGGAAATAGAGCTGCATGAACCGCTCGACCGCGCTCTTGCCCGGCCGCTCGGCGAACTGCATCCGCGCCGCGATCTCGCGCTGGACGTCGAAGGTCAGCCGGTCCTCGGCACGCCCCGCGAGCATGTGGAGATGGCAGCGGACGGCGAGCAGGAAATTCTCGGCGCGCGCGAACTGGCGCAGTTCGCGGCTGGTGAGCAGCCCGGCGTCGACCAGTTCGGGAACGGTGCGCACGCGGTGGATGAACTTGCCGATCCAGAACAGGGTGTGAAGGTCGCGCAGCCCCCCCTTCCCCTCCTTCACATTGGGTTCGACGACATAGCGCGAATCGCCCATCCTTTTGTGCCGCTCGTCGCGCTCGGCCAGCTTGTCGGCGACGAAGGCGCGCGCATTGCCCGCAACCACCTCGGCATCGAAACGCGCCGAGGCCTGATCGTAGAGCGCTCGGTCGCCCCACACGAAACGCGCCTCGAGCAGCGCGGTGCGCACCGTCAGATCCTCCTTCGCGGCGCGGATCATCTCGTCGAGCGAGCGCGACGAATGGCCGACCTTCAGCCCAAGATCCCACAGCGTATAGAGCTGCGCCTCGATCACCTGCTCAGTCCAGCTCGTCTGCTTGAACGGGGTCAGGAAGCCGATGTCGACGTCGCTGAACGGCGCCATGTCGCCGCGGCCATAGCCGCCGACCGCGACCAGCGTCAGCCGCTCGCCCGCCGACGGGTTGCTCGCCGGATAGAGGTGGTGGACCGTGAAATCGTGGCTCAGGCGGACGATCTGGTCGGTCAGAAAAGCGGTCGCATGCGCCGTCACCCGCCCTGCCGACGGATGGAGCAGCAGCCGGCGGCCGATCTCCGCGCGCCCCGCGTCGAGCGCCTGCCGAAGCAGCGCGACCATCGCGCGGCGGCGCTGCCCGGTATCGCCCGTCTCGGCCGCCAGCGCATCGAGCCGCCCCGCCAGCGCGCGCCGGTCGATAATCGCGCGGCGGTCGTCGAGATGCGCGAACAGGTCGCTCATCGCCCGCTCCCCTCCTGCTCGGCCCATAGCTGCTTCAGCCGGTAGAGCGCATCGAGCGCTTCGCGCGGCGCGAGCGCATCGGGGTCGATGACGGCAAGCGCCTCGCGCAGCGCGTCGGGCTTCGCCGCGGGCGCCTCGGCGATCGTCGCGGCGAACAACGGCAGGTCGTCGAGCCCCACGGCCAGGCCGCCGGTCGCCTCGCGGCCCGCCTCCAGCTTCGCGAGCACCGCCTCGGCGCGCCTGACGACGCCCGCGGGCACCCCTGCGAGCCGCGCGACGGCGAGGCCGTAGCTGCGGTCGGCGGGCCCCTCGGCGACCTCGTGCAGCAGCACCAGATCGCCCTGCCATTCGCGTGCGCGGACATGATGAAGCGACAGCGCGTTCAGCGTTTCGGCGAGCCGCGTCAGCTCGTGATAATGCGTCGCGAACAGGCAGCGGCAGCGGTTCGCCTCGTGCACCGCCTCAACCACCGACCAGGCGAGCGCGAGCCCGTCATAGGTCGAGGTGCCGCGCCCGACCTCGTCGAGGATCACGAAGCTTTGCGGCGTCGCCTGTGCGAGTATCGCCGCGGTCTCGACCATCTCGACCATGAAGGTCGAGCGGCCCCGCGCCAGATTGTCGCTCGCCCCAACACGGCTGAACAGCCGGTCGACGAGCCCCAGCTTCGCCGACGCGGCGGGCACGAAGGCGCCCGCCTGCGCGAGCACGACGATCAGCGCGTTCTGGCGCAGGAAGGTCGATTTGCCGCCCATGTTGGGGCCGGTGACGAGCCACAGCCGGTCGGCCTCGGACAGCGAGACGTCGTTGGGCACGAAGCGCTCGCCGCTTTTCGCCAGCGCCGCCTCGACCACCGGATGGCGTCCGCCCGACACGTCGAGGCACGGATCGTCGGCAAGGTCGGGACGGCACCAGTTGTGGCTCATCGCATGATCGGCGAGCGCGGCGGCGACGTCGAGCCGCGCGAGCACGTCGCAGCTCGCGGCGATCGCCTCGCGCCGCGCTACCGCGGCCTCGGTCAACGCTTCGAGGTGCGCCGCCTCGGCGGCGACCGCGTGCACGCCCGCCTGCGTCACCCGGCTCGCCGCCTCGTGCAGGTCGGACGCGTTGAAGCGCACGACGCCCGCGAGCGTCTGGCGGTGGGTGAAGCCCGATTCGGGCGCCATCAGCGCGTCGGCATGCTTCGCGGGCACCTCGACATGATAGCCGAGCACGCCATTGTGGCGGATCTTGAGCGAGGCGATGCCGGTGCGGTCGCGATAGCGCGCCTCCAGAGCCGCGATCGCCTTGCGCCCGTCGCGCGCGGTCTCGCGCAGCGCGTCGAGCGCGGCGTCATAGCCTTCGGCGATATAGCCGCCCTGCGCGGCATCGACCGGCGGCGTCTCGATCAGCGCGCGCGACAGTTCGTCAACCAGCGCACCGTGCCCGTCGAGCCCCGGAAGCAGCCGGGCGAGCAGCGGCGGCAGGTCGGGCCGCCGCGCGAGCCGTTCGCGCAGCAGCCGCGCGCCGCCGAGCGCATCGCGAAGCTGCGCGAGGTCGCGCGGACCGCCGCGCCCCGCGACGAGGCGGCCGAGTGCGCGGCCCGCATCGGGCAGCGCGCGCAGCGCAGCGCGCAATTCGCCGCGCCACAGCGCGTCGCGCGCGAGTGCATCGACAAGGTCGAGCCGGTCGAGGATCGCGCCCTTGTCGGTCAGCGGGCTCGCGAGATCGTCGGCGAGCAGCCGCGCGCCGGCCGCGGTCACGGTCCGGTCGATGGTGCCGAGCAGGCTGCCGTCGCGCGTTCCCGCCATCGTACGGACGAGTTCCAGGCTTTCGCGCGTCGCCGCATCGATCGCCATCCGCCCCGACGCGCTGTGGCGCACCGGCGGCTGGAGAAAGACCGCACCGCCGGTGCCGACATGGTCGAGATAGGCGGCGATCGCGCCCATCGCCGCGATTTCGCCGCGGGTGAAGGCGCCGAAGCCGTCGAGCGTCTGGACCGCGAACAGCGACTCGAGCCGCTTCTGCCCGGCACCGCTCGAAAATTCGCCGGCCGGGCGGCGCACCACCTGCCGCGCGGTCCAGGCGGGAAGCGCTTCGGCGGTTTCGCTCACCAGCAGTTCGGACGGCGCGAGCCGCGCGAGTTCGGCGTCGACCTGATCGGGGCGGACCGCGACGACTTCGAAGCGGCCGGTGGAAATATCGGCGG
This sequence comes from Sphingopyxis sp. SCN 67-31, assembly GCF_001725095.1. Lineage (NCBI taxonomy): Bacteria > Pseudomonadati > Pseudomonadota > Alphaproteobacteria > Sphingomonadales > Sphingopyxidaceae > Sphingopyxis > Sphingopyxis sp. SCN 67-31. The sequence goes on from NZ_MEFH01000068.1 coordinate 54,869, forward strand.
CGGCGATCGCGATCTCGCTTTCGCTGCCGACCTGCGCGAGCGCGGCGAGCCGGTTGGCGCTGCGCCCTTCGAGCAGCGCCTCCTCGGTCAGCGTCCCCGCCGTCACGAACCGCACGATGGCGCGCGCGACGAGCGCCTTCGACCCGCCACGCGCCTTCGCCTCGGCCGGGGTTTCGACCTGTTCGGCGATGGCGACGCGGTGTCCGGCGCGGATCAGCCGCGCGAGATAGGATTCGGCCGAATGGACCGGCACGCCGCACATCGGCACCGGCTCTCCGCCATGCTCGCCGCGCGACGTCAGCGCGATGTCGAGCGTCGCGGCGGCCGCCTTCGCATCGTCGAAGAACAGCTCGAAGAAATCGCCCATGCGGTAGAAGAGCAGGCAGTCGCCCGCCTTTTCCTTGAGCGACCAATATTGCGCCATCATCGGCGTCGCGGCGGGGGCGGCGTTGCTGTTGGCGGCGGTGCGGGCGGTTGCGGACATCGAACCCTGCTTAGTGATTGAGGGCGGCATGGCAAGTTCGCGCATGGCCTTCGTGGAAGAGTGGGACGGATGGCCCCTGTCCCGCGAATCTTTTTCGCTCAGCCCGGTTACAATCGCCGCCGGTGACGCTAGGGGATTGGGAAACGGCGCGGGCCTTGAACGAACCCAAGGGGAAAAATATGGACAGCGGCAGCAAGGTGCAATTTTCGGACCGAGAGGCCCTGCTCTACCACGAACACGGCCGACCCGGCAAAATCGAGATCGTCGCGTCGAAACCGATGGCGACCCAGCGCGACCTGAGCCTCGCCTACTCCCCAGGCGTCGCGGTCCCGGTCAAGGCCATCGCCGACGACCCCGCCACCGCCTACGATTATACCGCCAAGGGCAACCTCGTCGCCGTCATCTCGAACGGCACCGCGATCCTCGGCCTCGGCAATCTGGGCGCGCTCGCCTCGAAGCCGGTGATGGAGGGCAAGGCCGTCCTCTTCAAGCGCTTCGCCGACGTCGATTCGATCGACCTCGAGGTCGATACCGAGGACCCGCAGGCCTTCATCGACGCGGTCGAACTGCTCGAACCGAGCTTCGGCGGCATCAACCTCGAGGATATCGCCGCGCCCAACTGCTTCATCATCGAGGCGGCGCTCAAGGAAAAGATGAACATCCCGGTGTTCCATGACGACCAGCATGGCACCGCGATCATCACCGCCGCCGGCCTGATCAACGCCTGCCACCTGACCGGGCGCGACCTCAAGGACATCAAGGTGGTCGTCAACGGCGCCGGCGCCGCGGCGATCGCCTGCACCGAACTGATCAAGGCGATGGGCGTCCGCCACGAAAACGTCATCATGTGCGATCGCAAGGGCACGATCTACCAGGGCCGCGCCGAAGGGATGGACCAGTGGAAGTCGGCGCACGCGGTGCCGACCGAGGCGCGCGACCTGATGCAGGCGCTCAAGGGCGCCGACGTCTTCCTCGGCCTCTCGGCCGCGGGCGCGCTCAAGCCGGAGATGGTGAAGGACATGGCGCCGGCGCCGATCATCTTCGCGATGGCGAATCCGGACCCCGAAATCTCGCCGCCCGACGCGCGCGCCGCGCGGCCCGACGCGATCATCGCGACCGGGCGCTCGGACTATCCGAACCAGGTCAACAACGTCCTGTGCTTCCCCTTCATCTTCCGCGGCGCGCTCGACGTGCGCGCGACCGCGATCAACGAGGAGATGAAGATCGCCGCCGCCTACGCCATCGCCGACCTCGCGCGCCAGCAGGTGCCCGAAGAGGTCGCGGCGGCCTATGGCGGGCGCGCCGCCAGCTTCGGCCCCGAATATATCATCCCCTCGCCCTTCGACCCGCGGCTGATGGAAATCGTCCCCGCCGCGGTCGCGAAGGCGGCGATCGACAGCGGCGTCGCGCAGCGGCCGATCGCCGACATGGCCGAATATCGCACCCGGCTGCGCGCCCGGCTCAACCCGACGACCTCGGTGCTCACCCTCGCCTATGAAGCGGCGCGGGCGAATCCGAAGCGCGTCGTCTTCGCCGAGGGCGAGGAAGAGGTGGTGCTGCGCGCCGCGATCCAGTTCCGCGACGGCGGCTACGGCATTCCGGTGCTCGTCGGGCGCGAAGGGCTGCACGACATGCTGCGCGACATGGGCGTCGCCGACCCCGAAAGCTTCGAGGTCCACAACAGCGTCAATTCGCCGCATGTCCCGCAGATGGTCGAGATGCTCTACGAGCGGCTCCAGCGCCGCGGCTATCTGCGCCGCGACATCGAACGGATGGTCAACCGCGACCGCAACATCTTCGGCTCGCTGCTGCTCAAGCTCGGCCTCGGCGATGCGATGATCACCGGCGTCACCCGCACCTATTCGCAGACGATGCGCGAGGTGCGCCGCGTGATCGACCCGGCAGAGGGCAAGACCGCCTTCGGCATCCACGTCCTCGTCGGCCAGCATCACACCATCTTCATGGCCGACACGACGGTCAACGAACGCCCCTCGGCGGAAATGCTCGCCGACATCGCCGAACGCACCGCGCAGGTCGCGCGGCGCATGGGGCACGAACCGCGCGTCGCCTTCCTCTCCTATTCGACCTTCGGCAACCCGCCGGGGTCGTGGCTAGACAATATCCGCGACGCGGTGCACATCCTCGACGAACGCCGGCCCGAATTCGAATATGAGGGCGAGATCGCGCCCGACGTCGCGCTCAACGCGAAGGTGATGGCGAACTACCCCTTCTGCCGCCTGTCGGGCCCGGCGAACGTGCTGGTCATGCCGGGGCTGCAATCGGGCAATCTGTCGGCGAAGCTGCTGCGCGAACTGGGCGGCAGCGCCGTCATCGGCCCGATGCTGATCGGGATGGAAAAGCCGGTGCAGGTCGCGACGATGGCGTCGCCGGCATCCGATCTCGTGACGCTGGCCGTGCTCGCCGCCGGCGGCATCGCGGGGTAGGACCACCCTCCCCCCGCATACCGGCGGCGGGGAGGGCGAGAGCCTTATTGGCCGGGCGTTCCGCCGCCCATGCCCGGCGCTCCGACGGCGCCGATATTGCCGAAGATGTCCTCGAAGAAGCTGCGGCTGCGGCCCAGCGTCGGCGTCTTGTCGCCATTGGGGTTGATCTTGCTGACCTGGTCGAGCCCGGTGCGATCGACCGCGGCGACATTGCCCGCGGGGTCGAAGCGGACCCGCAGCACCTGCTGCGCGACCGGACGCGGATTGGCGAAGGCCAGCGCCCGCGTCTCGCGCGACAGATAATAATATTCGTTGTTGCTGAACTGGCCGACGAAGGTCGGGTGGCCCAGCGTCCGTTCGACCGATTCGCGATTGTCGACCCCGGGGGTGATCGCGTCGGTCAGCACCGGGTCGACCACATAGCCCTGCCGCCCGCGAAGCTGCGTGCAGCCGCTGGCGGCCAGCGCGACGATCAGTCCCACCGCCAGCAGGCGCAGGCGGGGGGCGGCAAGGACAGGCTTGGCTTCGAACATCAGCAATCTCCGTCGCGCGCAGTCCTGACCTCGCCCCTGGCCGCCCGCCCCGGCGACCGACGCAGGCCGCTGCGCATCTCCCGCGCCTCTTAACCGCAAGCAGGCGCGGCGCACAAGCCGCTTGTCGCGCCGCCGCCCCGGCGCGCCCGGCGACAGCCGCCCCCTTTTCCGCGCCGCCGATTGCGCCTAAGCGGACGGGATGATCTCGCTCCGCAAACTCTTTCGGCCCGACCCCGACCCGCGCGAGGCGCGCCGCCCGCTGTGGCAGGCGATCGTCGCGACGGCCCGCGCCCCGCACTGGTATGTCGAGGGCGGCGTTCCCGACACGCTCGACGGGCGTTTCGACATGATCAGCCTCGTGCTCGCGCTGGTTCTCCACCGGATCGACGAAGAGCCGGAGCAGGCGATCGCCGGCGTGCAGCTCACCGAATTGTTCGTCGCCGACATGGACGGCCAGATGCGCCAGATCGGCTTCGGCGACATGGTCGTCGGCAAACAGGTCGGGCGGATGATGGGGGCGCTCGGCGGACGGCTGGGCGCCTATGCCGCGCCCGACGGCTCGCCCGAACTGCGCGCGGCGCTGGTCCGCAACCTGTGGCGCGGACAGGCACCCGCCGAAGCCGCGCTCGCGCATGTCGAGGCGCAGGTGGCGGCGCTGCGCACGGGGTTGGCGGCGATGCCCGTCGCCGCGCTGATCGCCGCCGACCGGCTGCCCGGAGACGCGGCCGGAGACGGGGCATGAGCGCGACCGAATTTTCGCACCTCGTGACACTGGCCGAGGCCGGACAGGGGCGCTGCATCGCGATCGAGGCCGACGCCGCGGCGCGCACGCGCATCGCCACGCGGCTCGGGCTGGTCGCGCTCGACCGCTTCGCGCTGACGGCCGATGTGCGCGCGGTCGCCGGCGGCATCGCCGCGACGGGCGCGGTCGAGGCCGATGTCGTGCAGTCGTGCGCCGCGACCGACCTGCCGGTGCCCGCGACGCTGCGCGAAGCGTTCGACCTGCGCTTCCTGCGCGAGGTGGAGACCGGAGACGCGGCCGATGAAGAGATCGAGATCAGCGGCGAGGATTGCGACATATTGCCGCTCGACGGCGACCGGATCGATCTGGGCGAAGCGGCGGTCCAGACGCTGTCGCTCGCGCTCGACCCTTTCCCGCGCCACCCCGACGCCGACCGCATCCTCGCCGAAAAGGGCGTGCTGAGCGAGGAACAGGCGGGCCCCTTCGCGGCACTCGCCCGGCTGCGCAGCAAGCCGGACGCCTAGAGCGGCGTGCATCGAATGGACTCGTCATTGCGAGCGGCAAAGCCGCGCGGCAATCCAGAGCGGTGTAAACCGCTCTGGATTGCTTCGCTCCGCTCGCAATGACGAGTCCATTCGATGTCATCATCCGCTAAGCCGGCGGATCAAGGGGCCGGTCGGCCACGCCCCCTGAACTCCCCTTCTTCTCTGCGATCTCAGCGCCTCTGCGCGAATCGATCCAGCGGAAATCGAACCCGCCATTCGGCCTAATCCTTCGGCGCTTCCCTGACGAGATCCGCGACCGCGGCGTCGAGCCCCGGCTCACGCGCCGATTCCCTGTCTTCGGCGTCCGGCTTCGTCTCGTCGTCCCTGTCGTTCCCGCGCTCGACCGCCAGCGCGCCGCCGAGGGCGTTCGCCAGCCCGGCGAGCTGTTCGCCGATCACCGCGTCGACCGTGGGCGCGATGTCGGCGATCTTGAAGCGCATATAGCCGCCGACGACATAGTCGAAGCGGATCGCGCTGCCCGTCGGCATCTCCTTGATCTGGATCGTCAGCGTGCCGGCCAGCGCCTCGCCCTGCAACGGACCCAGCGCGCCCGACAGGCGCAGCAGCTGGTTCGGCTTCGCGAACAGGATGCGCGCATGCTGGACGCTGCCCATCCCCGACCCCGTATCGGGCAGCTTTTCGCAGAAACAGCCGCCGGCCTGCGAATCGAGCCAGAAATTGGCGGCATCGCCCGACCAGCTATGCTCCTTCGACCACCATTTCTGGGGCATGCGAAGCATCGCCCACACATCGTCGGGGCTCGCCGCGACCTGCGCCGTGTGCGCGACGGTGAAGCCGGCATCGCCTTGGTCGATCACCTTGGCCTGCGCCGGCGCGGCAACGACCGCCGCGGCGAACAGCGCCCCGGCGAAACAGCTTCTGCGCTTCATGTCCCATTCCCCCAGCCCGGCGCCGCGCCCGATCGGCGGCGATACCGTGCGGACATAATGGCTTTTCCGCGCGGAGGAAATCACCCGAGTCGAAGCGGCGCCCGTTTCAACCGCACCATTGCGCCACGACGCGCGCGGTCAGCGCATGGCAGTCGGCGCCGGCGAAGGGGAAGCTGCCGCTGAGCGCGAGGCGAAGCTCGGGCGACAGCAATTGCTGGAGCCGCCGCCGCGCCCGCAGGCAGCGCGTCTTGACCGTCGCCGGCGAGATGCCGAGCAGCGCCGCCGCATCCTCCACCGACACGCCTTCGATCTCGCGCAGGACGAAGGTGGTGCGAAATTCGGACGGAAGCTGCGCGATCGCCGCCTCCAGCATCTCGCGTATCTGGCCCTGCGCCAGTTCGGCGTCCGGCTTGCTGCCCTGCATCGATCCGCGCATCAGATGATCCCGATAATCGTTGAGGTCGACGACCGATGTCGCATCGAGCCGCTTTCGCCGGCGCTCGCGCGCCCGGGCGCGGCCCAGCGCCTCGTTGATCGCGATCCGCGTCAGCCAGGTCGACAGCGATGAGCGGCCCGCGAAGCTGTCGATCGCCGCGAAGCCGCGCATATAGGTGCTCTGCACGACGTCCTCGGCCTCGGCGCGTTCCTTGAGCACGCTCCAGGCGACGCGGAACAGCCGCTGGTTGTTGCGTTCGGTGACGATCCGCACCGCATCGCGGTCGCGCGCGGCGATCCGCGCCGCCAGTTCGACGTCGGACAGGGTGCCGGGATCGGTCCGGGTCTGCACCGTCATCCGTCCATCCTCCCACCATTGCCCCGACACGGCAACGACGCGAGCAGTTCGCGGCGAAGCGCGGCGTCGGCGCCGAACTCGCCAAGCCAGCATTTGGTGACCAGCGACACGCCGTGCTGCCGAACCCCGCGCGTCGTCATGCAGCCGTGCGTGGCCTCTATGATCACCGCAACCCCGCGCGGTTGCAAGGCCTCGTCGAGCGCCGCGGCGATCTGCCGCGTCAGCCGTTCCTGCAACTGCAGCCGCCGCGCATAGGCGTCGACGAGCCGCGACAGCTTGGAGATGCCGACCACCCGGCCTCGCGGGCGATAGGCGACGTGCGCGACCCCGACGATCGGCGCCAGATGATGCTCGCACGTCGAAACGAGCGGAATCGAGCGCAGCAGGACGGTTTCGTCATAGCCCGCCGCATCGCCGAAGCTGCGGTCCAGCAGGCGATGCGGATCGACCCGATAGCCGGCGAACCATTCGCGATAGGCACGCGCCACCCGCGCCGGCGTGTCGGCCAGCCCCTCGCGCGCGGGATCGTCGCCCGCCGCGGCGATCAGGGTGCGGACCGCCGCCTCGACCGCGGCCTGCGACGGCGCCGCCGCCCCGCACGGGGATTCGCCCGCCGCCATCGCGACCGGTTCGGGATCCGGATCGTACATCTCCATTCGCGCCTCCAGCCTCGTGACGCCCATTGGATGCCGCGCCGCGCGACAGGTTCCCGGGAACCTTCTTGCGGCGGCGCCATCCAATGGCCGCATTCGGACAAGGAGAAGCACGATGCTCAAGACATTCCTGCGGATCGGCGCCGCGGCGGCGCTCGCCGTCGGCGGCACGGCCTGGTCGCACGACGCGGCGAAGCCCGGCGACGCGCAGATCGCCCACATCGCCTACACGGCGGGGCAGATCGACATCGACGCCGGCAAGCAGGCGCTCGTCAAATCGAAGAATCCGGCGGTGCGGGCGTTCGCCGAAGAGATGGTGCGCGACCATGGCGCGGTGAACGAACAGGCGCTGGCGCTGGTCGGGCGGCTCGGCGTGACGCCGGAGGCCAATGCGACGAGCGCCGCGCTGACCGCGCAGGCGGCGCAGAAGCACGACGAGCTAGCGAAGCTCGACGGCGCCGCCTTCGACCGCGCCTATGTCGCGAATGAAGTCGCCTATCATGCGACGGTCAACGGCGCGCTGCGCGACCTGCTGATTCCGTCCGCCAGCAATGGCGAGCTGAAATCGCTGCTCGAAACCGGGCTGACGCTGTTCGGGGAGCATCAGAAGCACGCCGAGCATCTGGCCGCGAGCCTCCGGTGAGGCGCGCGCTCCTCTGCACCCTCGCGCTCGCCGCCGTGCCGCTGCTCGGCGGCGCGGCGCCCGCGCCCCGCGTGCACCAGGTCGTGATCGATAAGATGAAATTCGGTCCCGTACCGCCGGGGGTTCGGGTCGGCGACACGATCCTGTGGATCAACAAGGACCTGTTCCGGCACACCGCCACCGCGCGCAACGGCAGCTTCAACGTCGATCTGCCGGCGGGAAAGAGCGGCAGGACCACGCTCAGGCGGCCCGGCGCCGTCCGCTTCTATTGCATCTATCATCCGGGCATGACGGGGACGCTGATCGTCGGGCGCTAACGGCTTTCAGGTCCGAACGCCGGACGAGCCGCAGGACCGGATGGGCCGGTTCTGGACCGTGATGACATCGAATGGACTCGTCATTGCGAGCGGCGGAGCCGCGCGGCAATCCAGAGCGTGCGGTAACCGCTCTGGATTGCTTCCCCCGGATCAGGTCCGGGGTCGCAAAGACGAAGCGGGTCAATCCAAAGTCATCAGAGTCTAGCCGCCGAGGATCGCCTCGATCGCGCCGTTCACCGTTTCGATCGGCGCCATGCCGTCGACCTTGCTGACGATGCCGCGCGCTTCGTAGATCGGCAGGATCGGCGCGGTCTTGGCGCGATATTCGGCCATGCGCGTGCGCACCGTCTCCTCATTGTCGTCGGGACGCCGCTTGAACTCGTGGCTGCCGCAGACGTCGCAGGTTTCCGCGACCTTCGGCTGCTTGTGGCGGTCGTGATACCCTTCGCCGCACTGCGCGCAGGAGAAACGCCCGGTGATGCGGTCGACGAGCGCATCCTCGTCGACAACCAGTTCGATGACATGGTCGAGCTTGCGGCCGCGCGCCGCCAGGATTTCGTCGAGCGCGGTCGCCTGCGCCGCGGTGCGCGGATAGCCGTCGAAGATGACCGACGTGTCGCCGCCCAGTTCGTCGAGCCGCTCGCCGATCAGGCCCGAAACGATTTCGTCCGACACCAGCCCGCCCGCGTCCATCACCGCCTTCGCCTGCTGGCCGGTCGGCGTGCCCGCCTTGACCGCGGCGCGCAGCATGTCGCCGGTCGAGAGCTGGATCATGCCATGCTCCTGCTCGAGCCGCGAGGCCTGCGTCCCCTTCCCCGCTCCCGGCGGGCCGAGCAAGATGATGTTGCGCGTCATGAAAGCCCCTCTTTGTTCCCTGATCCGTCGCGGTGGCCGTAACCGACGCCTCAGCGGCGTGCAATGCCGCCTTTCAGTTTGGCCTTCTTGATCAGGTCGCCATATTGATGCGCCAGCATGTGGCTCTGCATCTGGGTGATCGTGTCGATGGTCACGTTGACGACGATCAGCAGGCTGGTGCCGCCGAGGTGGACGGGCAGGCCGGCGTTGGCGATGAAATATTCGGGAATGAGGCAGATCAGCGCCAGATAGGTCGCGCCGATCACCGTGATGCGCGTCAGCACGAAATCGAGATAGGCGGCGGTGTTCTTGCCCGGGCGGATGCCGGGGATGAAGCCGTTCTGCCGCTTCAGATTGTCGGCGGTTTCCTCGGGGTTGAAGACGACCGCGACATAGAAGAAGCAGAAGAAGATGATGCTCGCGCCATAGAGGCCCATGTAGAGCGGCTGCCCGACCGCCAGATACTGGTTGAGCGTGATCAGGAAATCGCCCCACACCGATTCGCCCGACACGCGGTTGCCGAGCATCTGGGTGATGGTCAGCGGCATCAGCAGCAGCGACGAGGCGAAGATCGGCGGGATCACGCCCGCGGTGTTGACCTTGAGCGGCAGGTGGCTGCGATCGGCCTGCATCACCCCGCGCTGGGTCGCGCGCTTCGGATACTGGACGAGGACGCGGCGCTGCGCGAGTTCCATGAAGCTGATGAAGGCGATGATCGCCGCGCCGCCGACGAAGACGAGCAGGACGGTGCCGCCGCCCATCGAACCTTCGCGGACCTGGGTGAACATCTGACTGAAGCTGCGCGGCAGCTGGGCCAGAATGCCCGCCATGATGATCAGCGAGACGCCGTTGCCGATGCCGCGGCTGGTGATCTGCTCGCCCAGCCACATCAGGAACAGCGTGCCGCCGACGATGCTGATGACGGCGCCGATGCGGAACAGCATGCCGGGATCGACCACGGCGCCGACGCCCTGGCTGGCGCCCAGCGTCTCGAGCCCCACCGCGACGAAATAGCCCTGAATCGCGGTCAGCCCGACCGTACCGTAGCGCGTATACTGGTTGAGCTTGGTGCGCCCGCTCTCGCCCTCTTTCTTGAGCGCGGCAAGCGTCGGCGACAGCGCCGCGGCAAGCTGCACGACGATCGAGGCGGTGATATAGGGCATGACGCCGAGCGCGATGATGCTCATGCGCTCGAGGCTGCCGCCCGAGAAGGTGTTGAACAGGTCGAGCACGCCGCCCGACGCCGCCTGGCTGTACAGCTGCGACAGCGCGACCGGGTCGACGCCCGGCAGCGGAACATAGGACAGGAAGCGAAAGACGACCAGCGCACCGATCGTGAACCAGATGCGGTTCTTGAGCTCCGTCGCCTGACCGAACTTCGAGAAGTTCAGATTGGCAGCAAACTGGTCGGCGCGAGAGGCCATGCTATCTTTCCTCAGTGGCGGACCGCGCCCCCCGCGACCCGGGCGCCTATGTGCGTTCGCTCAGGCCGAAGCGCAAGGGGAAAGGCCCATTTGGGGGTGCGATCTTCACAGCGCCCCATCTATCCGTTCGCATTGATGGGTGTCTCGACTTCGCTCGACACGAACGCGAATCTATCGTCTCTAAATGGCGAGGGGGCGGTCCGGATCCGAACCGCCCCCTCGCAATTCCTTACTCCGCCTTCGCTTCCTCGGCGGCGGCGGCGGGCAGTTCGACCTTGCCGCCGGCCTTCTCGACCGCGGCGACCGCGCCCTTCGACGCGCCGGCGACCGCGAAGCTCAGCTTGGCGGTCAGTTCGCCCTTGGCGAGGAGGCGGACGCCGTCCTTGCCGCCGCGCGCGACGCCCGCGGCCTTCAGCGCGGCGTGGTCGACGGTCTTCTTCGGGTCGAGCTTCTTCGCATCGACCAGCTTCTGGACCTGCCCCAGGTTCACGATCGCGAAGTCCTTCGCGAAGATGTTGTTGAACCCGCGCTTCGGAATCCGCATGTGGAGCGGCATCTGGCCGCCCTCGAAGCCGTTGATCGAAACGCCGCTGCGGCTCTTCTGGCCCTTCTGGCCGCGGCCGCCGGTCTTGCCCTTGCCCGAGCCGATGCCGCGTCCGACCCGCATCCGGCCCTTGCGGGCGCCATTGTTGTCACGAAGATCGTTGAGCTTGATAGTCATTGCACTCGCTTTCGCTGTGTTCGCGCTATGGACCGTCCCCTCGGGGGCTAGTCCGGTTCGATTTCACTCGACGGCTGAAAGCCGGGATAGGGCCCGGCCTTCTCCATCACGATGGCCTGGGCGACGTAGCCGCGGCCATCGACCTGGGTGATCGACGGGCTGCCGTGAAGCTGCCATCCCCGGTTGAGCAGCCCCTCGACGCGCGCGCAGAAGGCGCTGTCGTCGGGTCCGGTCAACAGGCGATAGAGCTTCATCGGTGCGTCAGCCCTCGATGATTTCCACCATGTGCGGAAGCTTGCGGATCATGCCGCGCACTTCCGGGGTGTCGACCAGCTCGACCTCGCGGTTCATCTTGCCCAGCCCGAGGCCGGTCAGGATCTTGCGCTGGTCCTTGGGCCGGCGGATCGGCGAGCCGATCTGGCGGATCTTGATCGTCTTGTCGGCCATCGTCTTACTCCGTCACCGCCGCGGCTTCGGCCTCGGCCACGCGGTCGGCCGCGCCGCCCCGCTTGATCAGGTCCGAAACCTTCTTGCCGCGACGCTGCGCCACCGACTTGGGGCTGGTCTGTTCGCCCAGCGCCTCGAAGGTCGCGCGGATCATGTTATAGGGGTTCGAGGTGCCGACCGACTTGGTCACCACGTCGGCGACGCCCAGCGATTCGAACACGGCGCGCATCGGGCCGCCGGCGATGATGCCGGTCCCCGCGGGGGCCGAGCGCACCGTGACCTTGCCCGCGCCGAAATGGCCGCGGCCGTCATGGTGCAGCGTGCGGCCGTCGCGCAGCGGAACGCGGATCATCGCCTTCTTCGCGGCGGCAGTCGCCTTCGAAATCGCCTCGGGCACTTCGCGCGCCTTGCCATGGCCGAAACCGGCGCGGCCCTTGCCGTCGCCGACGACGACGAGCGCGGCGAAACCAAAGCGCTTGCCGCCCTTCACCGTCTTCGACACGCGGTTGATGTGGACGAGCTTCTCGATCAGCTCCTCGCCGCCGTCCTCGTCGCGCGGACGGCGATCGTCGCGGCGGCCACGGCCACCGTCACGACCCCCGCGACCGCCGTCGCGGCCGCCACGGCCACGGCGGGGAGCGCCGGTGTTTTCGGTCGTTTCGACCGCGCCTTCGACGTTCTGTACTTCGTCAGCCATGCTTAGAACTCCAATCCGCCTTCGCGCGCCGCGTCGGCCAGCGCCTTGATGCGCCCGTGGAACAGGAAGCCGCCACGGTCGAACACGACCTGCGTCACGCCCGCCTTCTTGGCGGCGTCGGCAAGGCGCTTGCCCACCTCGGCAGCGGCCTCCGCGGTCGCGCCGGTCTTGCCGCGCAGATCCTTGTCGAGCGTCGAGGCCGCGGCCAGCGTCTTGCCGGCGGCGTCATCGATGAGCTGCGCATAGATATGGCGGCCCGAACGGTGCACCGACAGGCGGGGACGCCCGGCGGCGCGCAGACGGAGCGCGGTGCGGACGCGCTGGCGACGTTTTTGGAAAGGGGTGAGATGTGCCATGGCTTACTTCTTCTTGCCTTCTTTGCGGAAGATGTACTCGCCGCGATACTTGATGCCCTTGCCCTTGTAGGGTTCGGGCTTGCGCCAGCGGCGGATCTCCGCCGCGACCTGGCCGACCTTCTGCTTGTCGATGCCGCTGATCTCGATCGTCGTGTTGTCCGGCGTCTTGATCTCGATGCCCTCGGGCACCGCATAGTCGACATCGTGGCTGTAGCCGAGGTTCAGCTTCAGGTTCTTGCCCTGCGCGTTGGCGCGATAGCCGACGCCGGTGATCTCGAGGACCTTGGTGAAGCCCTCGGTCACGCCCGTGACCAGATTCTGGACCAGCGTGCGCTGCATGCCCCAGAAGGCCCGCGCTTCGCGGCTGTCGTTCGCCGGCTGTACCGAAATGCTGCCTTCGCCGACCTCATATTTGATGATGTCGGACAGCGGCATCGCCAGCGTGCCCTTGGGGCCCTTGACCGACAGCGTGCCGCCATCGATCGCGGCGGTGACGCCGCTGGGAATCTCGACTGCCCTTTTACCGATGCGAGACATCAGAACACCTCCGCCAGCACTTCGCCGCCGACATTATGCTCGCGCGCCTCGGCATCCGACAGGACGCCGCGCGGGGTCGACACGATGGTGATGCCCAGGCCGTTGCGCACGATCGGCAGCTCTTTCGAGCCCGAATAGACGCGGCGGCCGGGCTTGGAAACGCGCGCCACATGGCGGATCGCGGGCTGGCCCTCGAAATATTTCAGCTCGATGCGCAGGCCCTTGTGCTGGCCCTTCGCGCCCAGCGCTTCCTCGCTGTAGCCACGGATATAGCCTTCGCGCTTCAGCACGTCGAGAACGCGGACACGCAGCGTCGAGGCGGGAGTCAGGACGCTGTCCTTCTTCGCCTGCTGGCCGTTGCGGATGCGGGTGAGCATATCACCCAAAGGATCGGTCATTGCCATCTTGCGTGTTCCTTACCAGCTCGACTTCACAACGCCGGGGATCAGGCCCTTGTTGGCCAGATCGCGCAGCTGAACGCGGCACAGCCGGAATTTGCGATAATAGGCGCGCGGACGGCCGGTCAGCTCGCACCGGTTGCGGATGCGGGTCGGGTTGCCGTTGCGCGGAATCTCCGCCATCTTCAGGCGCGCGATCAGGCGCTCGCCATCGTCGAGCGAGGTGTCGGCCGCGATGGCCTTCAGCTTCGCGTAGCGACCGGCATATTTCTTCACCAGACGCTTGCGACGCTCGTTCTTGTTCACCGAACTCAGTTTCGCCATGACTTAAGTTCTCTTTCCTTATTGAGAGAGCACGGCCTGATCCCGCGGGATCAGGCGGCTTCCTTTTCCTTGGCCTCGATCGGGAAGGGGAAGCCGAACAGCCGGAGCAGTTCGCGGGCTTCGTCGTCCGTGCGGGCGGTGGTGGTCACGATCACGTCCATGCCGCGCACCGAATCGATGCGGTCATAGTTGATCTCGGGGAAGATGATCTGCTCTTTCAGGCCCATGGCATAATTGCCACGGCCGTCGAAGCTCTTCGCCGACACGCCGCGAAAGTCGCGGATGCGCGGCATCGCGATGGTGATCAGCCGGTCGAGGAATTCGTACATCCGCTCGCGGCGCAGCGTCACCTTGCAGCCGATCGGCATGCCTTCGCGCAGCTTGAAGCCGGCGATCGACTTCTTCGCCTTGGTGATCACGGGCTTCTGCCCCGCGATCAGCTCCATTTCCGAAGCGGCGGTATCGACCTTCTTCTTGTCCTGGACCGCGTCGCCCACGCCCATGTTGAGCGTGATCTTCTCGATCTTCGGCACTTCCATCGCATTCTTGTAACCGAACTTGTCGATCATCGCCTTGACGATGTTGTCGTCATAGAGCGACTTCATGCGCGGGGTGTATTTGTCAGCCATTGATGGTCTCCCCGGACTTCACGGCCACGCGGACCTTCTTGCCGTCCTTGGTTTCGAAGCGGACGCGCGTCGGCTTGCCCGACTTGGGGTCGGCGATCGCGACCTTGCTGACGTGCAGCGGCGCTTCCTTGCGTTCGAGGCCGCCCTGCGGGTTCGCCTGGCTCGGCTTGCGGTGGCGGGTGATGACGTTGACGCCCGCGACGACGACCTTGCCGTCCTTCGGCAGGCTCTGCGTCACTTCACCGGTCTTGCCCTTGTCCTTGCCGGACAGGACGACGACCGTGTCGCCCTTCTTGATCTTGGCCATCGACATGGTCAAAGCACCTCCGGCGCCAGGCTGATGATCTTCATATAGCCGCGGCCGCGCAGTTCGCGGACGACGGGGCCGAAGATACGGGTGCCGATCGGCTCCTCGTTCTTGTTGACGAGCACGGCGGCGTTGCTGTCGAAACGGATCACCGATCCGTCGGCGCGGCGCACGTCCTTGGCGGTGCGGACGATGACGGCGCGATGCACGTCACCCTTCTTCACCTTGCCGCGCGGCTGCGCTTCCTTGATCGACACGACGATCACGTCGCCGACGCCGGCGGTGCGACGCTTCGACCCGCCCAGCACCTTGATGCACTGGACGCGCTTCGCGCCGCTGTTGTCGGCGACTTCCAATTGTGACTGCATCTGGATCATCGATGCATTTCCTTCTTCCTTGGCCTACCGGGCCGTCCCGGCGGTTCCGTGAAACTCTTACGCCTCGACTTCGGCCGCGGGGGCCGGAGCGGGGGCCGCCTTCGCCTTGGTGGGGGTCTCGACCTTGTCGAGCACCTTCCAGGTCTTCAGCTTCGAAATCGGCTTCGTTTCCTCGATGCGGACGGTCTCGCCAGCCTTGAAGCTGTTGTCCTCATCGTGGGCGTGATACTTCTTCGAGCGGCGGATGATCTTGCCGTAGAGCGGGTGCTTGACCTTCCGCTCCACCTTCACCACGACGGTCTTGTCGCCCTTGTCGGACACCACCGTGCCGGTCAGAATGCGCTTCGGCATGACAGTCTCCTTACTTCGCGGCAGCCGCGCGGACGCGCGCGGTCTGCTCGGTCTTGATGCGGGCGATGGTGCGCCGCACGTCCTTGACCCGCGAGGCCTTTTCGAGCTGGCCGGTGGCGGCCTGGAAACGCAGGTTGAACGCCTCGCGCTTCAGCTCGCCCAGCTCTTCGGAGAGCTGGTCGTCGGTCTTCTTGGTCACGTCTTCACTTTTGGCCATGGCCCTCAGCCCTCCAGGTGCGAGGTGTCGCCGAGGCGGGCGACGACCTTGGTCTTGATCGGCAGCTTCATCGCCGCGCGCTCGAACGCCAGCGCGGCCACCGGGCCGGGGACGCCGTCGAGTTCGAACAGGATGCGGCCCGGCTTCACGCGCGCGGCCCAATATTCGGGCGCGCCCTTGCCCTTGCCCATGCGGACTTCGGCGGGCTTCGACGACACGGGAAGGTCGGGGAAGACGCGGATCCACAGGCGGCCCTGGCGCTTGATCGCACGGCTGATCGCGCGGCGCGCCGCTTCGATCTGGCGGGCGGTGATGCGCTCCGGCTCCATCGCCTTCAGGCCATAGGAGCCGAAGTTCAGCGTCGTGCCGCCCTTGGCGAGGCCGTGGATGCGGCCTTTGAAGGCCTTGCGGAACTTGGTTTTCTTCGGTTGCAGCATGTCAGCAGTCCTTAGCGGCGTTCATCGCGCGCCGGGCGAACGCCCGACGTCTGCGCGTCGAGCATCAGCCGGTCGGTCGCCATCGGGTCGTGGCCGAGAATCTCGCCCTTGAAGATCCAGACCTTGATCCCGCACACGCCATAGGCGGTGTGGGCTTCGGCCTCGGCATAGTCGACGTTGGCGCGCAGCGTGTGCAGCGGCACCCGGCCCTCGCGATACCATTCGGTGCGCGCGATCTCGGCGCCGCCCAGACGGCCGGCGCAGTTGATGCGGATGCCCTCGGCGCCGAGGCGCATCGCCGACTGCACCGCGCGCTTCATCGCGCGGCGGAAGGCGACACGGCGTTCGAGTTGGTCGGCGATGCCCTGTGCGACGAGCTTGGCGTCGACCTCGGGCTTGCGGATCTCGACGATGTTCAGCGACACGTCGCTGCCCGTCATCTCGCCCAACTTCTTGCGCAGCTTCTCGATGTCGGCGCCCTTCTTGCCGATGATGACGCCCGGACGGGCGGCATAGATCGACACGCGGCACAGCTTCGCGGGACGCTCGATCACCACCTTCGAGATCGCGGCCTGCGGCAGCGACTTGAAGATGAACTTGCGGATCTTCAGATCCTCGACCAGCATGCGGCCATAGTCCTGCCCTTCGGCGAACCAGCGGCTGTCCCAGGTGCGGTTGACCTGCAGGCGCAGGCCGATCGGATTGCTCTTCTGGCCCATCTTACGCCTCTTCTTCCTGTTCGCGGAC
>NZ_MEFH01000069.1:0-41909 GCF_001725095.1 Sphingopyxis sp. SCN 67-31
CGGCGGCGCCATGGCCTTCACGCCTGACGGCATCGAATGCCTCATCAACCTCATTGCCGAACAATCATAGCGGATCCGCGGCCTTCACCGGATGGCTACTCTTTTTTGTAGGTCTCTTGAATAGAATTAGAGGGCGCGGCGCGCGCCCTATCCCCCGCCACTGACAAAACATCAGCATGTCCGCTAACAAACATCGGCATGTCGCAAAAACTATACGTCCGCCGACAAACACCAGCGCGCGCCGGCGCGCTCGTTCCTGTCCGCCATGGCATTATCCGCCGCGATGATATATTCAGGCGATGAGCGTGTCCGCTTCACGACCTTCCGTGCGCCACCGTCCACTGGTAAAGCGCAGCGGGCACGCTCACTATCCGCTGACAAAACATCAGCGCAAAAAGTATACGCCCGCTGAATAAACATCACCGCGCCCCGGCGCGCTCGCTTCCTGTCCGCCATGGCATTATCATTGCCGATGATGTATTCGAGCGATGAGCGTGTCCGCTTCACGACCCTCCGCGCTCTGCCACCCCTTTGGTAAAGCGCAGCGGGCACGCTCACTATCCGCTGATAAACATCAGCGGGAAAAAGATACGCGAAAGAGATACGCGCCGCTGACAAACATCGGGGGGTGGCAAAAAGACTACACCCGCTCGGCTATTCACCAGTCCACCCCTCGCGCACGAACCGCCGCGCTTGTGGAAGCCATTTTCAAGATAATCCTGTTTGAATATTGAAGGGCTGGGAATCTCTCCCCAGCCCTTCCCCCCCCCCTCGGGTCGCAATCGCGGGGGAACTCACTCGCTGCCCCTCTATGTCTTCCTCATTGTTAAGGCAAGGCTACTGCCCGCTGAATAGCGGCTCGGCTCACCCCATATTCTTTCGCCAAAGCCCCATAGGACGCCCCAGCGGCTTTCGCCGTCCGAATGGACATCTTGGCTTCATCGGACAACTTGGAAGGTCGCCCCAGCATTTTGCCGGACGCTTTGGCGCGCGCCAGTCCGCTTTGCGTCCTCTCGACCAATAGATCGCGTTCGAACTCGGCGACAGCGGCGATAACTCCCATGGTCATGCGACCAGCCGCCGATGTCAGGTCAACGCCGCCAAGGGCGAGGCAATGAACCTTCACGCCAGCCGACGCCAGCCGTTCAACGGTCGAACGGACATCCATCGCATTACGCCCCAGCCGATCAAGTTTCGTAACGATGACAACATCGCCACTTTCCAATCGATCGATCAGGCGAGCGAAGCCCTTGCGTTCCATCGCCGCCACCGACCCGCTCACCGTTTCAACAATCACCCGCTGGGGAGCGACGGCGAAGCCAGCGGCTTGAATCTCACCAACTTGATTATCAGTTGACTGATCGGACGTGCTGACACGGCAATAGGCGAAAGTGCGGCTCATCGGTTCTGTTCCTGTATCGAAAAGGTGTAAACTTAATACGGGTGTATCTAAACACCTGTCAAGCTATATTTCGATACAAATCTGGAAGGTGTATCGCAAACGAACGATTCCGATACGGCTATAAATCCTTAGTCAACAAGACCTTTCCGCCGTCCGATAGGGAAGCCGTAACTTGCCCATTGGGATCGAAAGTTAGGCGCACCATGTCGTTGATAGCTGCCTTGATGTCAGATCGGGCTTTGAACCGCTCATCGGCGTCGGCGCTGTTCATCCTTCCAATGAAAGCAGCCACACGCCTCATATGCTCGGCAGGCGGCACCTTGCCTTGTATCTCACCTAATGCCGCTCGGGCTTTCGCAAGGTCTTTGCGTATGCCTTCCAGCCGCGACCGCGCCGCTTGATACTCGTCCGCCGCAAGGTCATCGCCCTCACTAACCAGCCGCAAGATGTTTCGAGCCGATTGCTCTTGCCGTTTAGCAGCCTGCTCCAATGTCATGACGCGTGCCCGCGCCTTGTCCAATGCCCCGCTATCGCTCTCATCGGGCATGTTCCGCATCTCAAGAAACAGTTCGGTCAATACGGCTTGCTCAATCGGAAAGTAGGCATAGCCGCGCTGATTGTCGCATGTCTTTTGACGCTTCGCGCCATCGCAATAGAGATAATAATGCTGCGACCGCGACCCGTCTTTATTGATCCGCCACCGCGAGGAACCATGGGCAGTCACCCGACCGCCGCAAGCCGCGCAGACCGACACGCGACCGAATAGGTTGCTGACTTCCCGTCCGCGCCCTTGATGTTTCGCCTGATTGGCAAGGCGTTCCGTATTCGCTCGGGCAAATGTCGATTCATCAATGACGGCTGGGTAAACTTTGATCGGCTCACCCAGTGGGACACGTCTTGCCGCACCGCGCGGAAACTTGCTGTATTGAACATAGCCCAGGACTGCGATGTCTTGAACAATGCGGGCTATAGCGCTGGCAGTCCAGCCAGCAGGGGCGCGGGATGTCGATGACCACGGCTGGTATCGGATGTCAGATAGCGCCCGTTCATTAAACAGCTTGGCAATGCCATTCTTGCCATATCCCGCAATGCGAAGCGCAAACATCTCTTCCACCAGCGCCACCCTTTCGGGGATAGGATCATAGGTCTTTGTCGCCTCATCCCAGACCAGCCATTTTCGGGCACGGTGGCGCGATATGTTGTGTCCGTCTTTCGCGGCGTCACGCCGTTTCTTCCACGCGGCATTCCCGCGCTCTTGCTGTTTCACGGAAAACTCAAAGGCAGAAAACGCGGATGACATCATCGTCACGAATGAACCAAAATCATGATTCACTTTATCGATGTCGATGACCTGCCCAGTTGCCGCCACGTGGACAACAAGCCCCCGCTGTAGCAGCGGCATCATCCACCCCATCATATCGGCTGGTGGACGGCGGGACAGGCGGTCAAGGTGCTCGACCACAAGGGCAGGGCTTTCAATCGCCCCCGACATAATGCGCTGGGTCAAACGACCCAGTTCGCCCTTTTCAAGATTAGCCCCTGTGAATGCCGACCTGCCCGAATCAATCAGGGTCTCATCAAATGCCAATCCCAGCCGAGAGGCGTAGGCATCGGTGGCTTCGCGTTGCCGCTGCTCACTAGACCTATCTGCGTTGCCCTGCTCCAGACTCGACCAACGGATATATCGGAATGTTGTCATTTTCAGCCTCATACGATGACTTGAAAGGGACAACAATCCTGTCGAGCAGCGGCCCCGACAGCTTCGCCTGATAGTCAGCGGCGCAGCGCGGCGCGCGGCTGCACGCGAGCGCCGGATCACCCAAATGGCCGCAGCGGCACGGATTCATCGCGGCGATCAGCTGCACCCGCGCCGGGAAGGTGACATGCGCATTGGCGCGCGCGACGCTGACCTCGCCCGTCTCCAGCGGCTGGCGCAGGCTGTCGAGCACCCCGCGCTGGAATTCGGGCAGCTCGTCGAGGAACAGCACCCCCAGATGCGCGAGGCTGACCTCGCCCGGCCGCACGCGCAGCCCGCCGCCGATCAGCGCCGGCATCGACGCCGAATGATGCGGGCTGCGGAACGGCCGCGCGCGGACCAGCCGCCCACCTTCCAGCCCGCCCGCGACCGAGGCGATCATCGACACCTCCAGCGCTTCTGCGGGGGTCAGTTCGGGCAGGATGCCGGGCAGGCAAGCGGCCATCAGCGACTTGCCCGCCCCCGGCGGCCCGACCATCAGCAGGTTGTGGCCGCCCGCCGCCGCGATTTCGAGCGCGCGCTTCGCCGTTTCCTGCCCCTTCACCTGCGCCAGATCGGCGGTTCGCGCCGGCGCCGCGACCTCGCCCGGCACCGGCGCGGGCAGCAGCGCGGCGCCCTTGAAATGCCCGAGCAGCGACAGGAGGTCGGGCGCCGCGAGCACCTCGACATGCCCCGCCCACGCCGCCTCCGGCCCCTGCGCGGCGGGGCAGACGAGCCCGCGCTCGACGCTGCCCGCGTGCAGCGCGGCAAGCAGCACGCCTGGCGACGGCGCGACGCGCCCGTCGAGGCCGAGTTCGCCGACGACGACATAGGCGGCGAGCGTTTCGGGATCGACGACCCCCATCGCGCCGAGCAGAGCGAGCGCGATCGGCAGGTCGTAGTGCGAGCCTTCCTTGGGCAGGTCGGCGGGCGACAGGTTGACCGTGATCCGCTTCGGCGGCAGCGCGAGGCCGATCGCCGACAGCGCCGCGCGCACCCGCTCGCGGCTTTCGGCGACCGCCTTGTCGGGCAGGCCGACGACCGCGAAGGCGGGCATCCCGGGCGCGATCTGGCACTGCACCTCGACCCCGCGCGCCTCGAGCCCGAGATAGGCGACGGTCGAAACGATCGCGACCAATGATACCCCCTTGCAGCCGGCCCCCATTTGTTCCCCATCCTTCATAGGCGGGAGGCGCCGGGCGTCGAGTCCCTTTTTGTCGGGGACAGGAATCGCGCGGGAATGACGGAGACAAAAAGGGAGGAATTTCGCGCAGAGGCGCAGAGTCCGCAGAGATTTTTGTTCGCGCGGAGGCGCGGAGGCGCGGAGAAGAAAGAAGAAAATGGCGGCTTTGCCGCCTTCCCCTTTTCTTTGCGATCTCTGCGCCTCTGCACGAAATCCTGTCCCAAGACCGTCATCGCCGTCCAATTTGACATCATACCAACCAGTCGGTATGTAAATCTCCATGACGCCGACTCACCCCTCCCCTCCTTCGACGCCGCCCCGCCGCGCACCGCGGGGCAGCGCGCGGGCGAAGCTGATTGCCGCCGCGCATCAGGAGGTGCGGCGGCACGGCTATGCCGCGACCACGGTCGACCAGATCTGCGCCGCCGCCGGGGTGACCAAGGGCGCCTTCTTCCACCATTTCGAATCGAAGGAGGCGCTGGCGGTCGCCGCCGCCGAAGCGTGGACCGAGCGCGCGCGGCCGATGTTCGACATGCTGCCGCACACGAAGCTGGAGGACCCGCTCGACCGGCTGCTCGGCCATATCGATTTCCGCTTTTCGCTGCTGCACGGCCCGGTCGACGGCTTCACCTGCTTCATCGGCACGATGGTGCAGGACGCCTATGCGACCAGCGAGCCGATCCGCCTTGCCTGCGAAGCGAGCATCGCCGCCTATTGCGAAGCGCTCTCCCCCGACATCGAGGCGACGATGGCGCAATATGGCGCGCCCGACGGGATGACCGCGATCGATCTCGCGCGCCATATCCAGTCGGTGCTGCAGGGCGGCTTCGTTCTGGCGAAAACCACCAACGACCCGGCGATTGCCAGGGAAAGCGTCGTCCATCTGACGCGTTACGTCCGCATGCTGTTCGGACGGACGTGACCGCCGCGAAACCATCCCCTGAAGCCTTCCGACGAGAGAGGAATTTCCGATGCCCACCCCCAGGATGATTTTCGTCAACCTGCCGGTCCGCGACCTCGACCGGTCGATCGCCTTCTACGAGGCGCTCGGCTTCGCCAACGAGCCGCGCTTCACCGACGAGACCGCCGCCTGCATGGTCTGGTCCGACGCGATCTTCGTGATGATCCTGACGCACGACAAGTGGCGCAGCTTCACCGACCGGCCGATCCCGCCGACGGCATCGAGCGAGGCGATGCTCGCGCTGGCCCTCGACAGCCGCGAGGCGGTCGATGCGATGGTCGCGGCCGCCGCCGCCCACGGCGGCACCGCCGACGTCAACCCGGTGCAGGAACATGGCTTCATGTACGGCCGCGACATTCTGGATCCCGACGGCCATGTCTGGGAACCGTTCTGGATGGACCCGGCGGTCGCGAACGGCGACGCACCCCCACCCGCCGCCTGAGGCGACGAAAGGAGCGGCATCATGCCCGTGAATCCCGCCGCCATAATCGAGATCACCGCCTTCGACTGGGTGCCCGATTTCGCGCGCGGTTTCGTCCGCGACCTGCGTCCGCGCTGGGCGTGCGAGGAAGTCGGGCTCGACTATGCCGAGCGGCTGATCAGCGCGGTCGACCGTCCGTCCGAACATTTCCGCGACCAGCCATGGGGGCAGGTGCCGGTGCTGCGCGACGGCGACGTGCATCTGTTCGAAAGCGGCGCCATCCTGCTGCATCTGGCGGAAAAGGACGAGCGGCTGCTGCCGCGCGACCCGCAGGGCCGCGCGACCGTGACGAGCTGGCTGTTCGCCGCCTACAACAGCGTCGAACCGGCGATGTTCGAACTGTCGACCGTCGACCTGTTCGCGGCGGGCGAACCATGGGCGAAGCTGCGCCGGCCCGGCCTGATAGACTTCATCCATACCCGCTTCGGCAAGCTCGCCGAGGCGCTGGGCGACCGGCCGTATCTCGCGGGCGTTTTCAGCGTCGCCGACATCGCGATGGCGACGGTGCTGCGCGAGGGTATCGAATCGGGTGCGGTCGCCGAGCATCCGCAGCTCGAGGCCTATCTTGCCCGCTGCCTCGAACGCCCCGCCTTCGACCGCGCGCTCAAGGCGCAGCTCGCCGCCTTCCGCGAAGAGGCGGGACCGGCGGAAAGATAAGCATGAGCCCCTCCTCTTCAGAAGGAGGGGGAAGACAGAGCAGGAGAGAGACGATGACCTATGTCGAAGGCTTCGTGCTTGCGGTTCCGACCGCCGAGCAGGACAGATATCGCGACCTTGCCGCCCGATCGGTGCCGCTGTTCAAGGAGTTCGGCGTGCGTCGCCACGTCGAATGCTGGGGCGACGACATTCCCGTCGGCAAGCTCAACGACTTCCGCACCGCGGTGCAGGCGAAGGACGGGGAGACGGTCGTCTTCAGCTGGTTCGAATATCCCGACCGCGCGACGCGCGACGCCGCGAACGAGAAGATTCGCACCGATCCGCGCATGGCGGAGATGGGCACCGACATGCCCGGCGACGGCCAGCGCATGATCGTCGGCGGCTTCGCGCCGATCGTCGAGGAAGGGCTCGGCGGATCGATGGGCTATACCGACGGCTTCGTGTTCGCGGTGCCCGACGCCAACAAGGAGGCCTATCGCGCGCTCGCCGCCCGCGCCTCGCTTGTCTTCCTCGATCATGGCGCGACGCGCGTCCTCGAATGCTGGGGCGACGACGTGCCCGACGGCAAGGTCACCGACTATCGGCGCGCGACGCATGCAAAGCCCGGCGAGACCCCCGCCTTCAGCTGGATCGAATGGCCCGACAAGGCGGCGCGCGTCGCGGGCTGGGAAAAGGTCATGGCCGACGAGCGGATGCGGCACGATCCGAACGACCAGAGCTTCGACGGCGCCCGCATGATCTATGGCGGCTTCGTTCCGATCGTCGACGCCTGACACCTCCCACCGCCGGGACGCACAAGGAGAAGGACGATGACGAATCCCAAGGGCAGCTTCATCTGGTACGAGCTGATGACGAGCGATCCCGACGGCGCGGCGCGCTTCTACGGCGCCGTGGTCGGCTGGACGATCGCGGCGCACGGCGACCCCGCGGACGGCGGCGTCGATTATCGCATGATCGGCCGCAGCGACGGCGGCCAGGCCGGCGGTGTGCTGGCGCTGAACGCCGACATGCTGGCGGGCGGCGCGCGGCCGGCGTGGCTCGGCTATCTCTATACCCCCGATGTCGACGCCACGGTCGCGGCGATCGGGGCCGACGGCGGCAGCGTCCACATGCCGCCGACCGACCTGCCCGTCGGGCGCATCGCGATGCTGGCGGACCCGCAGGGCGCGCCCTTCTACGTCATGAACCCGATCCCGCCCGCGGGGCAGGAGGACATGGACAGCGACGCCTTCTCGGTCACCGAGGCGCAGCACGTCCGCTGGAACGAACTGATGACGAGCGACCCCGACGCCGCGATCGCCTTCTACCGCAGGCATTTCGGCTGGGGTCAGGAAGGCGCGATGGATATGGGGGCGCTGGGCGCCTACCGCTTCCTTCAGGTCGGCGACGTCGGCATCGGCGCGGTAATGCCGCTGATGCCCGAAACCCCGGCGTCGACCTGGACCTTCTACATCGGGGTCGACGACATCGACCGCGCCGCGGCGACAGTCGCGGCGGCCGGCGGCACGGTGACCAACGGCCCGATGGAAATCCCCGGCGGCGAATATGCGATGAACGGCGTCGACCCGCAGGGTGCCGCCTTCGGGCTGGTGGGGCCGCGGCGCTGACAGACAAGTCCCTCCCCCAAAGGGAGGGACGTTGGAAGAGGAGAGAAGCCATGACCACCCCCGCCAACCAGGCGCCGACCGGCGGCCTGACCCCGCACCTGACGATCCGCGACAGGCGCGCGGTCGAAGCGATCACCTTCTACACCGCCGCCTTCGGCGCGAGCGAGGTCGTGCGCGTCCCCGCTGACGACGGCGTGCGGCTGATGCACGCGCACCTGCATCTCAACGGCGCATCGCTGATGATCCACGACGATTTCCCCGAATATACGGGCGGTCCGGCGCCCGCGCCGGCCAGCGTCGTGCTGCACCTGCAGGTCGACGACACCGACGCCTGGTACGACCGCGCCGTCGCCGCCGGCGCCGAAAGCGTGATGGCGCCCGACAACATGTTCTGGGGCGACCGTTATGCGCAGGTGCGCGACCCGTTCGGCCACCTCTGGTCGCTCGGCACCCCGCTGCAAGGAGAGGAAGGATGACCCGCGATCCCGTCACGCTGTGCCTGTGGTACGATAAGGATGCCGAGGAAGCCGCGGCTTTCTATGCCGCCACCTTCCCCGAAAGCCGCGTCGGCGCGGTCCACCGCGCCCCCGGCGACAACCCGAGCGGCAGAGAGGGCGACGTGCTGACCGTCGATTTCACCGTGCTCGGCATCCCGTGCGTCGGCCTCAACGGCGGCCCCGCCTTTCCGCACAGCGAGGCCTTTTCCTTCCAGGTCCATACCGGGACGCAGGAGGAAACCGACCGCTACTGGAACGCGATCGTCGGCAACGGCGGCCAGGAAAGCATGTGCGGCTGGTGCAAGGACAAATGGGGCGTCAACTGGCAGATCACCCCGCGCGCCCTGACCGATGCCGTGATGGGCGACGACAAGGCGGCGGCGAAACGCGCGTTCGAGGCGATGATGACGATGAAGAAGATCGACGTCGCGGCGATCGAGGCCGCGGTGCGGGGGGACTAGGGTGATGCGCCGCCCCTCGCCCCTGTCCGCCTGGCTGCTCTGCGGCACGCTCGACATCGTCTATGCCGCGCTCTGGAGCCTGTCGGCGGGCGGCACCGTCGGCGGCATGCTGCGCGGGGTCGCCAAGGGGCCGTTCGGCGACGCCGCGGTCGACTGGGGCCTCGGCGGCGCGCTGCTCGGCCTCGTCACCCATTATGCGATCATGGGCGCGATGGTCGCGGCCTTCGTCCTGCTGGCGCGCCATTGGGCGGGGCTGCGCCGCTGGCCGTGGGGATGGGTCGGCCTCGTCTATGGCCTGATCCTCTACGGCGTGATGAACGGCATCGTGCTGCCGCTGCGCTTCGGCACGCCTTTTCCGCCCGCCGACCTGTTCAAGGGCGCGGTCGCGCTCTTTCCCCACATCTTTTTCGTCGGACTGCCGCTCGCATGGCTGTTCGCGCGTCCGGAGGCCCGCTGATGCTGATCTATTACGGCCACCCCTTCTCCTCCTACACGTGGAAGGCGCTGATCGCGCTCTACGAGAAGGAGCTTCCCTTCGATTACCGCGTGATCGGCCCCGACACGCCGCAGCATGGCGACGAGTTGCGCGCGCACTGGCCGGTCGGCAAGTTCCCGCTGCTCGTCGACGGCGACACCGCGCTGTTCGAGGCGTCGATCATCATCGAGCATCTCGACGCACTCGCCCCCGAACCGCGCCTGATCCCGGCGGACCGCGACGCGGCGCTGCGCGTCCGGCTGCTCGACCGGATATTCGACAATCATGTGATGACCCCGATGCAGGAGGTGGTGGCCGACGCGCTGCGCGGGCCGGAACATCATCTCCAGATCATCGTCGACAAGGCGAGGGAGTCGCTCGAAACCGTCTACCGCTGGCTCGATACCGAACTGGCCGGCGGCGGCTGGGCGACCCCCCATGGCTTCACCCTCGCCGATTGCGCCGCGGCGCCCTCGCTCTTCTATGCCGACTGGATGCACGAAATCGCGCCCGCCTACGCCAATCTGCGCGCCTATCGCGCGCGGCTGCTCGCGCATCCGTCGGTCCGCCGCTGCGTCGAGGATGCGCGGCCCTATCGTCCCTTCTTCCCGCTCGGCGCCCCCGATCGCGACTGACCCGCAAAGGAGAAGCAGCATGTCCGACGATCCCCGCGAACTGTCGATCTCGATCCGCATCGCCGCGCCGCCCGACGCGGTCTGGCGGGTGATGACCGAGCGGATGGCCGAATGGTGGTGTCCGAAGCCGTGGACCGTCACGCTCGACGATGTCGACCTGCGCCCCGGCGGACGCTGCGCGATGACGATGCGCGGTCCCGACGGCGAGGTGCAGCCGACCGACGGCCTGTTCCTCGAGGTCGTGCCGGGGGTGCGCTTCGTGACCACCGATGCGGTGGTGCGCGGCGCCGACGGCCGCATCGCGCCGCGCGATCCGTTCATGATCGGCGGCTGGGAGATCGTGCCCGACGGCGCCGGCACCCGCTTCACCGGCTGGGCGCGCCACTGGAGCGACGAGGCGCGCCAGCAGCATCAGGACATGGGCTTCACCGCCGGCTGGACCGTCGTCGCCGAACAGCTCAAGGCGCTGTGCGAAGCCGCCTGATGGAACGTCCCGAAACGCGGTTAACGCCGCGCTGACTGCATGGCTTGACGCTCTGGTAGGCGCCCGCGCGCGAGAGCGGCGGGATGGCCCGCCCGTCCGCCTTGCCCCCCGCGCTGCTGCGTTCCGCGATCGTCGCCCTGCTGGCGGCGGTGCTCGCCTTCGCGCCCGCGCAGGCGCAGACGGTGGTGACCGTCACCACGACGATCGGCTGGACCTATGAAGAGGTGGACGGTCCGGCCGCCAATCTCGACCCGACCGCCCTCGACGAGGACGCGGCACTGCTCGACGATGCGGCGCTCGCCGATGCGGCCGACCTCGGCGCGACGCGGCGCTATGCGCCTGCCGCGACGCTCGCGACCCTCGGTCCCGCGAAGGCGCGCTTCGGTCCCTTCGCGGTGGTCGACGCCGGCACCGCGCGCATGGCGGGCGACGTCACCGCGGCGACGCCGCGCCAGTTCGCGGCGATGCTCGCGGCCTTTCCGGCGCTGCGGCGGATCGAGATGATCGACTGCCCCGGCAGCCTCGACGAAGAGGCGAACCTGATCCTCGCCCGCGCGATCCGCCGCGCGGGGCTGGAAACCGTCGTGCCGAGCGGCGGATCAGTGCGCTCGGGCGCGGTCGAGCTGTGGCTCGCCGGCGCCGTCCGCCGCGCCGCGCCCGACGCCGAATTCGGCGTCCACAGCTGGATCGACGAAGAAGGGCGCGAGGCGAACGACTATCCCGCCGACGATCCCGTCCACGCCGAATATCTGGGGCTCTATCGCGAACTGGGGATGGACGATTCGAAAGCGCGCGCCTTCTATGCGCTGACCAACAGCACGCCGTTCGACACCGTCCGCACCCTGACGCGCGCCGACATGGCCCGCTTCGTCGCGCTCGACTGACCCCGCCGCCGCATAGCGAGCCATCGCGCCGGCGCACCCGGCCGACGTGCCCTATCCTTGCAACACGCCGCCCGCCTTCCCACATCGCCGGGCATGGCGAAGCCGAATCTCTACCAGCGGTTGCGGGCGAATGCGCAGGTGCGCTACGCGCTGTTCGTGACCGGCGTGCTGCTGATGATCGTCGCAGCGCTGATCGGGCCGCTGCCCGGTCCCGGCTTCGTCATCCTCTTCCCGATTGGGCTGATGCTCGCGCTGCAGAACAGCCTGTGGGCAAAGCGCCGCTATGTCCGGTTCAAGATGCGCCACCCGCGCTACGGCGACTGGGCCGACCGGCTGATGCGGCGGGTCAGCGCCGCGCGGCGGCGCGCGCGCGCCGCGCTCGACCGGCTCGATGGCGATTGACTTTGCGCCGACTCTCGCCTATCCGCGCCCCCACTGGCGGCCGCCCGCGTTTGGCGGCCCTTTTTCGTTGCAACGATTGAAGAGATTTTGGGGATTTCGCGATGAAGCGCACCTATCAACCGAGCCGCCTCGTGCGCAAGCGCCGCCACGGCTTCCGCGCCCGCAAGGCCACCGTCGGCGGCCGCAAGGTCCTCGCCGCCCGCCGCGCCCGCGGCCGCAAGAAGCTGTCGGCCTAAGCGCCGTCGCTTCGCCGCCGAGCCTGGAAGGATCTGGGCTGGTGCGAACGCTCTCCAGACGCAGCGAGTTTCTGGCCGCGAATCGCGGCCTTCGCTTTCCCATGCCCGGCTTCGTCCTGCTCGTCCGCCCGCGCGGTGACGACGACGACGCGCCGGGCATCGGCTTCACGGTCAGCAAGAAGGTCGGCAACGCGGTCGTGCGCAACCGGATGAAGCGCCGCCTGCGCGCCCTCGCCCGCGCCGCCTTGCCCGAATCGGGGATCGCGGGCGCCGACCATGTGCTGATCGGTCGCCCCGGCGGCAACGCCATCGCCTTTGCCGAGCTGGCGGGGCACCTCGATTCGGCGCTGAAGCGCGCCGCGAAGAAGCTGGCTCAATGAGTGGCGTGAGCGTTTCCCCTTGTCGTCACCCCGGACTTGATCCGGGGTCCCGCTTTTCCACGTTGCTGAGCGGGACCCCGGATCAAGTCCGGGGTGACGATGATTTCAGCTGCGCGAAAACCCGAATCGCGTGTGAAGTTGCGCAGTTTCCGGGGGGTTCCGCATGATCGCCCGGTTGCTGATCCTGATCGCGCGCGGCTGGCAGCTCGGCCCGTCGCGCATCCTGCCGCCGACATGCCGCTACGCGCCGTCGTGCAGCGAATATGCGATCGTCGCGCTGAAACGCCATGGTGCGATCAAGGGTGGCTGGCTGGCGACAAAGCGGCTATTGCGCTGCCACCCCTGGGGCGGACACGGTTACGACCCGGTGCCATGAAACAGGCATTTCCCGACATTTGTTGAGATGAAGAGAGACCGAAAAGCGTGGATGACAAGCGGAACCTGATCGCGGCGATTTTACTGTCGGTCGCCATCCTGCTGGGCTGGAACTTCGTCGCGGAGAAATTCTTCCCGACTCCCGCCAAACCCGACGTGACCACCACGGTCGCCGGGGCCGACGCGAACGGCGCGCCCGCCGCGACGCCGCAGGGTCAGCCGAGCGGCCTGCCCACGCCCCCGGCCCAGGTCGCGCCCGCCGCCAAGGCGACCGTCCCGGTCGAGGCGGCGCTCGCCGCGGACAACCGCGTGGCGATCGAGACCCCGGCGCTGTCGGGTTCGATCAACCTCGTCGGCGCGCGCATCGACGACATCACGCTGACCCGCTACCGCCAGACGATCGAGAAGAACGCGCCGCCGGTGCGCCTGTTCGCGCCGGCGAACACCAAGGCCGCCTATTTCGCGAGCGTCGGCTGGTCGGCGCAGGGGATCGAGGTTCCCGGCCCCGCAACCGTGTGGACCGCGTCGGGCGCGAAGCTGACCCCGACGACGCCGGTGACGCTGAGCTGGGCGAACCCGACCGGCCAGACCTTCCGCATCGAATACAGCATCGACGCCAATTATCTGATCACTGCGAAGCAGACGATCGCCAACACCGGCGCCGCGCCGGTGACGGTCAGCAGCTATGCGCTGATCGACCGCCTCGGCAAGCCGACCGACCCGCACGAACAGGACAGCTGGACGATCCACGTCGGCCCGACCGGCTATTTGGGCGGCAAGTCGGTGTTCGACGTCGACTACAAGGACCTCGATAAGGACGGCGCGGTCAAGTATGATTCGGCGGCGTGGCTCGGCTTCACCGACAAATATTGGCTCGCCGCGATCATCCCGGCAAAGGGCGAGCGCGTCACCGCGTCGATGAGCGCCCCCGCGCCCGACAATTACCAGACCCTGTTCGCACGCGATTTCCGCCAGATCGCCCCCGGCACACAGGTCTCGACGACCAGCCGCATCTTCGCGGGCGCGAAGGAGGTGCGGACGCTGTCGGCCTATCAGGACGACCAGGGCATCACCCGCCTGTCGAACGCGATCGACTGGGGCTGGTTCGAATTCTTCGCGGTGCCGATCTTCAAGCTGCTCGACTGGCTGTTCCGCCAGATCGGCAATTTCGGCGTCGCGATCATGGTGCTGACCCTGATCATCCGCGGCGCGATGTTCCCGATCGCGCAGCGCCAGTTCCACTCGATGGCACAGATGCGCCTCGTCCAGCCGAAGATGAAGACGCTGCAGGAGCGGTTCAAGGACGACAAGCCGAAGATGCAGCAGGAGCTGATGAAGCTCTACAAGGACGAAAAGATCAATCCGCTCGCCGGCTGCCTGCCGATCGTCATCCAGATCCCGATCTTCTACGCGCTCTACAAGGTGCTGATGCTGACGATCGAGATGCGGCACCAGCCCTTCGCGCTGTGGATCAAGGATCTGTCGGCACCCGACCCGCTGCATTTCCTGAACCTGTTCGGCCTGCTGCCCTTCACCCCGCCGTCGCTGCTGGCGCTCGGGCCGCTCGCGCTGATGCTGGGCATCACCATGTTCCTGCAGTTCCGCCTGAACCCGCAGGCGACCGACCCGGTGCAGCAACAGGTGTTCAAGATCATGCCGTGGCTGTTCATGTTCATCATGGCGCCCTTCGCGGCGGGGCTGCTGCTCTACTGGATCACCAACAACGTGCTGTCGATCGCGCAGCAGCAGTGGATGTATCGCAAGTTCCCGCAGCTCAGGACCGCGGTGGCGAAGTGACGGATGGTGCCGACGACAGGAGCGAACGCGCGCGCAAGCTGTTCGCGGGCCCAATCGCCTTCCTGAAATCGGCGCCCGCGCTCCAGCATCTGCCGGCGCCGGGCGTGCCCGAGATCGCCTTTGCGGGCCGCTCGAACGTCGGCAAGTCGTCGCTGCTCAACGCGCTGACGGGACGGAACGGCCTTGCGCGCACCTCGGTGACGCCGGGGCGGACGCAGGAACTCAACTATTTCGACGTCGGCAGCCCGCTGGTCTTCCGCCTCGTCGACATGCCCGGCTACGGCTTCGCCAAGGCGCCGAAGGACGTGGTCAAAAAGTGGCGATTCCTGGTCAACGACTATCTGCGCGGGCGCGCGGTGCTCAAGCGCACGCTGGTGCTGATCGACAGCCGCCACGGCATCAAGGACGTCGACCGCGAGGTGCTGGCGATGCTCGACGTCGCGGCGGTCAGCTATCGCCTCGTCCTCACCAAGGCCGACAAGGTGAAGGCGAGCGACCTCGCCGCCGTCCACGCCGCGACCGAGGCCGAGGCGCGCAAACACCCCGCCGCGCATCCGGAGGTGATCGTGACGAGCAGCGAAAAGGGCATGGGAATCGCCGACCTGCGCACCGCGGTGCTGGAGGCGGTGGAGTCATAAATTCCCCCCGCCCGCTTGCGGGAGGGGTCGGGGGTGGGCATGAAGGCTGCAACCGCCGCCGCTCGCCTGCGGCTAGCCCCATCCCTAACCCCTCCCGCAAGCGGGAGGGGAATGAGAGTGACGCATGAAACTGGTCATCGGCAACAAAGCCTATTCGAGCTGGAGCCTGCGCGGCTGGCTGGCGGTGCGGCAGAGCGGCCTCGCCTTCGAGGAGGTCAACGTCCCGCTCTATGACGAGGATTGGTCGAACCGACGCGAGGGCGACGAGTTCGCGCCGTCGGGCGGCAAGGTGCCGATCCTGTGGGACGGCGCGGACATCGTCGTCTGGGACAGTCTGGCGATCATCGACTATCTCAATGAAAAGACCGGCGGCACGCGCGGCTATTGGCCCGAGGATTGGGCGGCGCGCGCGATGGCGCGGTCGATGGCGGCCGAAATGCACTCGGGCTTCGCGGCGCTGCGCCGCCATCACAGCATGAACATCCGCCGCATCTACCCTTCCGCCGACCTGCTGCCCGAGGTGCAGGCCGACGTCGTGCGCATCATGCAGATCTGGGCCGAGGCCCGCGCGCGCTTCGGCGGCGAGGGCGATTATCTGTTCGGCGAATGGTCGGCGGCCGACATGATGTTCGCGCCGGTGGTGACGCGCCTCATCACCTATTCGATCCCGCTGCCGCGCTTCGCCGTTCCCTATTGCCAGGCAGTGGTCAGCCACCCGCACATGCAGGAATGGATCGGCGGCGCGCAGGCCGAGGATTGGGTGATCGAACAGTTCGAGGGGCCGGCGGAAGGCTGACGCCCGTCGCGATCCTCCGGCGAATCAGGGGATGCGCTTCGTCGGATAGGGCGTCCCGTCCTTGTGGAAATAGCCGTCGGGCGTGAACAGCATGTCGATGTCCGAATAGCCGCCGCCGGTGTCGCACCGCTTGCCGCCGCCGAGCGCGACGAACACGCAGTCGGCGTCCGATTCGTTGATCAGGTGGTGGCCGTTGGTGCTGCCCTTGGGCCACACGGCGATATCGCCCGGCCGCATCGGCCAGCGGCCGTCATCCTCGACGAGCACCGCCTCGCCGGCGATCATCACCAGCATCTCGTCCTCGCCGTCGTGCCAGTGGCGCTGCGACGACCAGGCGCCGGGTTTCAGCACGACGTGGCTCGCGGCGAAATCGGTGAGCCCCGTAGGCGGCGCGAGGCGGCGATACCAGCGGCCCTGAACCGGCGCATCGTAGGGCGTGGGATAGCCGGTCGCGTTGGTCTGCGGGATCGCGTCGAGGTCGAGCTTGGGCATGGCGGTCCTCCTGCCCCCTTCTTGCCGCCCGCGCCGCGCGAAGTCGAGATGCTCCCCGGCAAGGTGCCCCCGACGATTGGTGTCTCGACTTCGCTCCGCCCGAACGGTTAAAAGCCGGCGATGATGACCATCGACCCCGTCGACCTCGCCAAGGCGCTGATCGCCGCGCCCAGCGTGACCCCCGCCACCGGCGCCGTGTTCGACGTGCTCGAAGCGGCGCTCATGCCGCTCGGCTTCACGGTCGAGCGCTTCATCGACGGGATCGAGCCCGACGGGCCGGTCGAGAATCTGCTCGCCGTCCGCAAGAGCGCGGGGCCGCGGCATTTCGGCTTTGCCGGGCATCTCGACGTCGTGCCGCCCGGCGTCGGCTGGACCGGCGACGCCTTCGACCCGCAGGTCCGCGGCGACCTGCTCTACGGCCGCGGCGCGGTCGACATGAAGGGAGCGATCGCCGCCTTCGTCGCCGCGGCGGCGACCACCCCGCCCGAAGCGGGCACGATCAGCCTGATCGTCACCGGCGACGAGGAAGGCCCGGCGGTCTTCGGTACCCGCGCGCTGATCGAGCATATAGACGCGCGCGCGCTGAAACCCGACCTGATCGTCGTCGGCGAGCCGACCTCGATGCAGCGGCTCGGCGACATGGTGAAGATCGGGCGGCGCGGCTCGGTCAACATCTGGATCGACGTGCCGGGGACGCAGGGGCACGTCGCCTATCCGCACCTCGCCGACAATCCGATCCCGAAGCTGGTGCGCATCCTCGCCGCCATCGACACGGTGACGCTCGACGAGGGCACGCGCTGGTTCCAGCGCTCGAACATCGAATTCACCGATATCGAGGTCGGCAACGGCGCGACCAACGTCATTCCCGCCTCGGCGCGGGCGAGGCTGTCGATCCGCTTCAACGACCAGCAGCGCGGCGCCGAACTGATCCAGATGGTCGAGCGCATCGCGCAGGATGTCGAACCGAATGCCAAGGTCGTCGGCAAGATCTCGGGCGAGGCCTTCCTGACCCCGCCGGGCGCGCTGTCGGCGCTGGTTTCCGACGCGATCCACGCCGAAACGGGCCTGACGCCCGAACTGTCGACCACCGGCGGCACCTCCGACGCGCGCTTTCTCCACACGCTCTGCCCGGTGGTCGAATTCGGCCTTATCAACGCGACGATGCACAAGCTCGACGAAGCGGTCGCTGTCGCGGACCTGCACACGCTCGCCGCCATCTATCGCGGGATATTGACGCGCGCGTTCGGCGCCTGACTCTATCCCTCGCGCCCCCGGCGCAGGATCACATAGACCGCGCCCGCCCCGCCGTGGCTGACATGCGCGGCGCGCAGCGCGACGATCCGGTCGGCGTGCGGGGAGGCGGCGAGCCAGTCGGCGAGCGAGGCGCGGATCGCGCCGCGCGGGCGCGGTCCGCCATGCATCTGCGGCAGGCGGTCGGCGCCCGGCCGCATCCGCCCCGCAACGACGAGCAGCACCCGCGCACCGCGCTGCAAGGCGTGGCCGATCGCCGTGTCGAGCAGCGCCTGCGCCGAGGCGAGGCTATGGCCGTGGAGGTCGATGCTGCTGTCGGGGCGGACCTGCCCCTTGCGCAGCCGCCGGTCCCAATGGCTGTCGAGCGTCGCCGCGGCGTGGGTGCGGCGCGACGGCGGCAGCGGAGACGGCGAGGGAGTCCGCGCGGCCGGCGGCGCGATGTTCCGCGGCGCGGGCTTCGGTGGCCGGACGGTGGGCGGGGCCTTGGGTTCGAGCGAAGGGACCGGCTTGCGGAGCGGCTCGACCGTCGCGGCGACCTTTTTCCAGAGCGCGCTTTCCTCCGGGGCGAGCCGCCGCGGCATCGCGGTCAGCGCCGCGCGGTCAGCCGCGCCACGGCGGCGCGCGGCAGCAGGATCAGCGCCGACCCGCGCGCCGCCATGCCGCCCGCGATCGCGCGCGCCTGATCGCCCGCGCCCCAGAAGCTGTCGAATCGGTTGGCGCCCTTGATCGCGCCGCCGGTGTCCTGCGCGATCCACAGCCCATTGGGCTCGGCCCGATCGAGCGACAGGATGACGGGGGCGCCGAGCGGCACATATTTGGGATCGGCGGCGACGCTGCTGCGCCCCGTCACCGGCACGCCGAGCGCGCCCAGCGGGCCGGGGCCGGTCAGTTCGCGAAAGAAGACCCAGCTCGGATTCTCGTTCATCACCGCGGCGCCGCGCACCGGATCGGCGCGTAGATAATCGAGGATGCCCTGCATCGAAGCCTGCCCCGGCTGAAGCTCGCCGCGATCGAGCAGCAGCTTGCCGATGCCGACATAGTCGCGCCCGTTCTGGCTGTCGTAACCGATGCGCATGATCGACCCGTCGGGCAGACGCAGCCGCCCCGATCCCTGCACCTGCAGGAAGAAGAATTCGGCGGCGTCGGCCGCCCAGGCGATTTCGAGCCCGCGTCCGTCCAGCGCGCCGCGCTCGATCGCCGTGCGGTCGTGATAGGGAACGAAGGCGTTGCCGTCGACGCGGCCGCGGATCTTCCTTCCCTGCAGCGCGTCGGAAAAGAGGCCGAGATCGACGTCGACCAGATCGGGCGGGCGGCGATAGATCGGCACGTCATAGCCCGGACGCCGGTCGCGCGATGCCGCGATCTCGGGCTCGAAATAGCCGGTGACGAAGGCGGTGCCCGCGCCGACCTGCACGGTGCCGAAATAGCGGCTGAAGAAATTGCCGGCGTCGCGGTCGGGCCAGCCCGCGGCGGCCTGGCAGCTTTCGGTCCATTCGCCATTCTGCGTGAGGCCGCTCGCGTCGGCACGGCGCTGCACCGAGGGGCAGCTCAGGCGGAAGGCCTTGAGCGCGGCGGTCGCCTGGTCGTGCGCGATGCCCAGTTCGGTATATTCGGGGCCCAGCACGACGCCCGCCTCGGCGGCGGTTGTCGCGGTCGCCGGCACCGCCGGCGCGGCGAGCGGCGCACGCGGCGTCGCGGGGATCGGCTTCGCGGCGGCGCCGGGGGGCGTCGACGGGCGCGGCTGATAGGGGCGCGTCGGCCCGCTCGGCGCGGGCGGCGGCTGTTGCGCTGTCGGCGGAGCGGATGGCGGCGCGGTGCCGGGGCGTGCGCCGCCGGCCTCGGGGATCACCGACGCGCAGGCCGACAGCAGCGGCAGCGCGGCGAACAACGCATAGCGGCCGATAGGCGATACCCTCGGTCGATGGCTTTTCCCACGCTTCGCACGCACGGCGGTCCGGACGGCAGCCGCCCCGTCGCCTGCCCCCCGCCCGCCACGCGGCATGCGGATCAGGCCGCCTCGGCTTCGTCGAGCAGCCAGTTGGGATCGCTGGCACCGATCGCGCGGCGGAAGGTCCACAGATCGTTCGTCTGCGCCGCGTCGCTCATCGATCCGGCGATCATCCGCCCGTCGGCGTCGCGCGTGATGGCGCTGATGTCGGCCTGATAGCGCACCGTGATGCGCGCCTCGCTGCGGTTCATCTCGACCGCGGTGATCTTCGCCGAATCGATGCCGATCAGGCGGTTCTCCAGCGTTTCGCCGCGCGCCGCGCGCGCATCGATCGCCGCGACGAAGGCCTCGTAGCTGTCATCGTCGCACAGGTCGCGCAGCGTGTCGCGGTCGCCCGCCCAATAGGCCTCGAGGATCATGCGATACGCCGCCTCGGCGCCCTCCATGAAGCGCCCGGCGTCGAAATTCCGATCGGCGGCGAGCAGCGCGCGCAGCCCCGCTTCGGCCGCGGGTTCGTAGACGAGGCCCGAGGTCGCCGGCGCGCCCGGCTGCGGTGCGGACTGCGCGTCGCTTTCGTCGAGGCGCACGGGTGCACGCGCCGTGCGCTCGTCGCGGCGCGGCAGCACCGGCTCCTGTTCATGCCCCGTGCGCTTGCCGAGGACCGAATAGAGCCGCATGCCCAGAAAGGCGGCGATCATGGCGAGCAGGACGATCGAAAAAGCGGTCACAGGCAGATATCCGATGCGGACGGTGAGGAAAGTCTCGATTCCAACATAGGCGATACGCCGCCATGTTTCAAATCTCCATGGCCGCAGCCGCGCGGCAGGTCAACGATTCGCCCGCCGCAAAAGCCGGTCCGGCGCCCATTGTGCTCGCCGCCCGCCGCTGCTAAGCGCCCGGCAACCGTCCGCCGCCTGCCCCCCGGGACAGGGGACCGGACCCTTCCCGACCAGAGAATGAAGGCATTTTGGACATGGCCGACGAGACCAGCAGCGACTTCACCCCCGAAACCCTGCCCAACGGCGAGGACAACAGCCCGGCGATCGGTCTGATCTCGCAATATGTGAAGGATCTGTCGTTCGAGAATCCGAACGCGCCTGCGGTCTATCAGTGGCAGGCCGCGCCGCAGATCGACGTCCAGTTCAACATCGGCGCCGACGGCGTCGGCGAGAATCTGTTCGAAGTGACGCTGAAGATCGACGTCACCTCGAAGGCCGACGAGGGAACCGCCTTCGTCATCGAGCTCAAATATGCCGGCCTGTTCGGGGTGCGCAACGTCCCCGAGGACCAGCTCCAGCCCTTCTTCCTCGCCGAAGCGCCGCGCATCCTCTTCCCCTTCGCGCGCCGCGTGGTCGCCGATGCGGTGCGCGACGGCGGTTTCCCGCCGCTGCTGCTCGAACCGATCGATTTCCACGGCCTGTTCCTGCAACAGGCCCAGGCGCAGGCCGAGGGCCAGGGCGACATCCCCACGCCGGTCGGTCAGGCCTGACCCGACCAACGGGGCGCGGCGGGGTGCGACCCTCGACCTTGCGCGACGCGGTCAATCGCCTCGACCTCTTCCCTGACGGGAAGGGGGTTTCAGGATGAGCAGCCTCGTCCGCAGCGTCGGGACGATCGGCGGGCTGACGCTGGTCAGCCGCATCTTCGGCTTCGTGCGCGACATGCTGCTCGCGCGCGTGCTCGGCGCCGGGCTCGCGGCCGACGCCTATCAGCTCGCCTTCACCCTGCCCAACACCTTCCGCCGCCTGTTCGCCGAGGGCGCCTTCTCGGTCGCCTTCGTGCCGATGTACAGCCGCGCGCTGCACGGCAGCGAGAGCGAGGGCGGCGGAGAGGGTGCGGCGGCGCGCTTCGCCGACGACGTGCTCGCGGTGTTCCTGTGGGTGCTGCTGGTCTTTTCGGCGGTCGCGATGATCGCGATGCCGGCCATCGTCTGGATTCTCGCGCGCGACTATCAGGACGTGCCCGGAAAATTCGAGCTCGCGGTGCTGCTGAGCCGCATCACCTTCCCCTATCTCGGTTTCATCAGCCTCGTCGCGATGCTGTCGGGGGTGCTCAACGCGCGCGCGCGCTTTGCGCCGGGGGCCTTCGCGCCGGTGCTGCTCAACATCGTGCTGATCGCCGGGATCATTATCGGCTGGAAACTGCGCGGCGACAGCGGCGACGACCGCATCGTGGCGCTCGCTCTCGCCATATCGGTCAGCGTCGCGGGGCTCGCGCAATTCGCCTATCTGTGGTGGGCGGTGCGGCGCGCCGGCTTGCGCCTGCACCTGCGGCTGCCGAAGCTGACGCCCGAGGTGCGGCGGCTCGGCATGCTGATCCTGCCCGCGACCTTCGGCGCCGGCATCTATCAGATCAGCCAGTTCGTCGACACATTCTTCGCCACCTCGCTCCCGCAGGGTTCGCTCACGCTGCTCAAGCTCGCCGACCGGCTCAACCAGATGCCGCTCGGCATCGTCGGCATCGCGCTCGGCACCGCGATCCTGCCGATGCTCGCGCGCCACATCCATGCGGGCGACGCGGCAGAGGCGCAGCGCCTGCAAAGCAACGCCTTCGAGATGGCGACGCTGCTCACCCTGCCCGCCGCCGCCGCGCTCGCCATCTGCGCGCCGGCCTTCACCGCCGCCTTCTTCGTCGGCGGCAAGTTCACCGATGCCGACGGGGCGATCATGGCGAACATCGTCGTCGCGCTCGTCGCCGGCCTGCCCGCCTATGTCATCGTCAAGATATTGAACCCCGGCTTCTTCGCGCGCGAGGATACGCGGACGCCGGTATGGACCGCACTCGCCTCGCTGATCGTCAACATCGCGATCAACCTCTATGTCGTGCGCCGTTTCGGCATCGTCGGGCTGGCGGGTGCGACCGCGGCCTCGGCCAGCCTCAACTGCCTGCTCCTCTACATCGTCCTCCACCGGCGCGGCTGGTTCCATTTCACCGCGCGGCTTGCAAGCCGGATCGCGCGCCAGATCGTCGCGGTCGCGGCGATGGCGGCGCTGCTGTGGTGGATGATGCCGCGCCTCGCGCCTTATTATGCGGGCAGCGCGTTCGAGCGCGTCTGG
This sequence comes from Sphingopyxis sp. SCN 67-31, assembly GCF_001725095.1. Taxonomy (NCBI): domain Bacteria; kingdom Pseudomonadati; phylum Pseudomonadota; class Alphaproteobacteria; order Sphingomonadales; family Sphingopyxidaceae; genus Sphingopyxis; species Sphingopyxis sp. SCN 67-31. The sequence continues at coordinate 22,834 of NZ_MEFH01000069.1, forward strand.
TCGCTGAGCGCGCTCGTCGTCGCCGGCGGAGCGGTCTTCTTCGCCGCCGCTTTCCTGGTCGGCGCGCTTGACAAGGAGCTGCTCGCCATGTTGACGCGGCGCCGCCGCACTGGAGCGGCGACCACGAAGGAATAGGACATGCGGATCGTTTCGGGCATCCAGCCCACCGGAAATTTGCACCTCGGCAACTATCTGGGCGCGATCCGCAACTGGGTGCGGATGCAGGACGACGCGGCGGCACAGGGGGGCGACTGCCTCTTCTTCCTCGCCGACCTCCACGCGATCTCGATGCCGCACGTACCCGCCGAACTCACCGCGAACACGCGCGCGATGACTGCGGCGCTCGTCGCCTGCGGGATCGACCCCGACCGCTCGACCCTGTTCAACCAGGCGCGCGTTCCCGCGCATGCCGAACTCCAATGGCTGCTCAACGGGACCGCGCGGCTCGGCTGGCTCAACCGGATGACGCAGTTCAAGGACAAGTCGGGCAAGAATCGCGAAAGCGCCTCGGCGGCGCTCTACACCTATCCGGTGCTCCAGGCGGCCGACGTGCTGCTCTATCAGGCGACGCACGTCCCGGTCGGCGAGGACCAGAAGCAGCATCTCGAACTGGCGCGCGATATCGCGCAGAAGTTCAACAATGATTATGCCAGCGAGGAGGCGCCGGTCTTCACCCTGCCCGAACCGATCATCCCCGCCGATGCCGCGCGGATCATGAGCCTGCGCGACGGCAGCGCGAAGATGTCGAAATCCGACCCTTCGGACATGAGCCGGATCAACCTGACCGACGATGCCGACGCGATGATGCAGAAGGTGAAGAAGGCGAAGACCGATCCCGAGCCGCTGCCGTCCGAGGCGGCGGGGCTGGAAGGGCGGGCGGAGGCCCGCAACCTCGTCGGCATCTATGCGACGCTGGCCGACGTCGGCGTCGACGCCGTGCTGCGCGATTTCGGCGGCCAGGGCTTCGGCGCCTTCAAGCCCGCGCTTGGCGAACTGCTGGTCGAAAAGCTCGCGCCGATCAACGCGCGCTTCGTCGCGCTCAGGGACGATGTCGCGGCGCTCGACGCGATTCTCGAGCGCGGCGCGGCAAAGGCGCGCGCCCTTGCAAAGCCGACGCTCGACGCCACATATCATGTGTTGGGGCTTTGCCGGTAAATTCCGGGGATTTGTCGGAACGAAATCGCAGCGAGCCGGGTTCAACCAAGGTTAAGTCGCATCGGCATAGTCATGGGGTAAAGCGTGGAGTCATCCGCGCACCGAATACGGAGCATGACAATGAGCAAGACGAATCTCCGGCGGCTGGGTCTCGCTGCCATGACAGGGGCGGCGCTGGCGCTCGCCGGCTGCGCGACCCCGTTTCGCGCCGACGTCGCGCGCTTCCAGACGCAGCTTCCGGCGCCGCAGGGGCAGAGCTTCGCCATCGAGGCGGCCAATCCGGCGCTGCAGGGCGGCATCGAGTTCAGCCAGTACGCCGGCCTCGTTGCCGGCGAACTGACCCGCTACGGCTATCGCCCCGCCGCACCGGGCGAGAAGGCGGACCTCGTCGTCCGCATGGACTATGGCATCGACAAGGGCCGCGAACGCGTCGTGTCGAGCCCCGGTTTCGGCGATCCCTGGTATGGCGGCTACGGGTTCAACCGCGGCTTCTATCGCCCGATGGTGATCCGCGGCCCCAACGGCCGGCGCTATGTCCACGGCTGGTACGACCCTTGGTATTGGGGCGGTTTCGGGCCCGGCTGGGGCTATAACGACGTTCAGAGCTATACCGTCTACACCAGCGGCCTCGACCTGCAGATCGACCGCGCGGCCGACGGCCATCGCCTGTTCGAAGGTCACGCGCAGGCGCAATCGCGCAGCAACGATCTTCAGCAGCTGGTACCGAATCTCGTCGAGGCGATGTTCACCGGCTTCCCCGGCAATTCGGGCGAGCGGGTCCGCATCACGGTGGCCCCGCCCGAAAAGCGGTAAGCGCACGCGACCCCCGTCATTCTCCGGCGCGCGCCGCGCCGGAAAGGGAAAAGCCTAATTGTTGAGGCTGCGCCGGATCGCCGCGATCTCGGCGTCGAGTTCGCTGTCGGTGACGCGCAGCGCCTCGACCGTGCGCACCGCGTGGATCACCGTGGAGTGGTCGCGCCCGCCGAAGCGGCGCCCGATCTCGGGATAGGAGCGCGGCGTCAGTTCCTTCGCCAGATACATGGCGACCTGGCGCGGACGCGCGATCGCCCGCACCCGGCGCTTAGACGCCATCTCCGCCTTGTCGAGCCGGTAGTGCGCGCAGACCGCGCGCTGGATTTCGTCGATCGTGATTCGCGGCCGGGCGCTGCGCACATTCTCCGCCAGCCGGTCCTCGGCAAGCGCGAGATCGACATCGACGCCGGTCAGCGCGGCATAGGCGAGCAGCTTGTTGAGCGCGCCCTCGAGCTCGCGGATGTTGCGCGTGAAATGGCGGACCAGATAGGCGACGACGTCGTCGGGCACCGCGACCATCGGCATCGCGGCGAGCCGCTGGCGGATGATCCGCTCGCGCAGGTCGTCCTCGGGCGCCTCGATGTCGGCGACCAGCCCGCCCGACAGGCGCGACAGCAGGCGCGCCTCGACCCCGTCGAGCATCGCCGGCGGGCGGTCGGCGGTGACGACGAGCCGCTTGCCCGAGCACATCAGGTCGTCGATCGTGTGCAGCAGTTCTTCCTGCGTCGAATTCTTGCCGATCACGAACTGCAGATCGTCGAGCAGCAGCAGGTCGGCGGCGCGCAGCCGCGCCTTGAACGCCATCATGTCGCCGCCGCGCATCGCGCCGACGAATTCGAGCATGAACTTTTCCGCCGACATCAGGATGATGTTCGCGGTCGGCCGGATCGCCGCATAGGCCCGTGCGATCGCGTGCAGCAGGTGCGTCTTGCCCTGCCCGGTGCCCGAGCAGAGATAGAGCGGATTGAACTGCGGCGCCTCGGCCATCGCCATGCGCCGCGCGGCGTTGGCGGCGAGGATATTGCTGCGCGCCACCACGAAGCGGTCGAAGCACAGCCGCGCGTCGAACGGCGACGGCGCGGTCTGCGCGTCCGGGACCGGCGCCGCGTCGAAGGCGGGAAGCGGGGCGGTCGCCAGCGTCGCGGCGCGATCGCTCGCCGCCGCGCCGCCGCGCACGGTGACGCTGCGCACCGCCGGCAGATACTGGCGCCATGCCAGCAGCAGCCGCTCGCCGAAGCGGTCGTTGATCCAGTTGGCCGAAAAGCGGCTCGCGGTTTCGAGCGTGACGACCGCCGACAGGGTGCAGTAATCGGCGAAGCGCACGGGCTTCAGCCAATGGTCGAAGGTGCGGGCGCCCAGATCGCGGCGCAACCCTTCGGCAACGCGCGGCCAGAGCGCCGCGGCATCGCCGCTCATCGCTCCAAGGTCCGCATTGCCGTCATGCCGATCGCCACTCCCTGTCACGCCGTCCCGCCCCCTTTGAGTTCCGGTCGCCCCCGTCCGCCGCCGCGCCTGTCCGTCCCGACCCGGCGTTTCCAGCCGGGCGCATGCATCCGACCCCGGGCGCGCGGCCCGAAGGGGAATCGAATCATGTCGAGTGACGGCCGTCGGCGATGGCCAGCGACGCCCTTGTCTAGTCAGGCTCGGGCGAGTCGATCAAGGGCGCGGCCTGTAAAAATACTGAAATAAAAACCTTGACTCACCGGACCCCTCGGAAAATCGTCAAATGCCTGTTTTTTTCATATTTTTCAGTATCATAGACAGTCGCCAACGGGGCGTCGGCAACGAATCGCGGCAAATCCGCGACTTACCGCGATGCAACAGCATAGTCATCGACGCGTCATGATCGCGGGCACAAAAAAGAGCCCGCCGGAGGATATCCGGCGGGCCCTCTTGTCCCCTTTCGGGACATCGGATCAGGCGATCGCGTTCACGCTCTTGGTCAGGCGCGAATATTTGCGCGCGACCGTGTTCTTGTGCAGCACGCCCTTGGCGACGCCGCGCGCCATTTCGGGCTGCGCCACCTTGAGCGCAGCCTGAGCCGCGTCCTTGTCGCCCGCAGCGACGGCGGCTTCGACCTTCTTCACCAGCGTGCGGATGCGCGAAACGCGGTTCTTGTTGACGCTGGCGCGCGCCTGGTTCCGGCGGATGCGCTTCTTTGCCTGCGGCGTATTGGCCATAAATTCCTCAAACTTCCAATCGGTTCAACGGTCGGAGCACAGCCGAAAGCGGAGCAGCCGAATCGCGCGGGTGCGGCGAATCAATGTCCGGATGCGGCCGGTTCCGGAAGACCGGACCCTGCTCGAAGGGTGCGCCCATAGCCATGAAGGGCGCCCCGGTCAATGCTCTTCGCGGGAAAAGACCGCATCAGCGCTGGCATTTCGGGCAATGAAAGGTCGACCGGCCGCTCTGCACGATGCGCGCGATCGTGCCGCCGCATTCGCATCGCTCGCCCTCGCGCCCATAGACGCGCCAGTCCTTCGCGAAATAACCGAGATCGCCTTCGGGGCTCAGGAAATCGCGCAGCGTCGAGCCGCCCGCCGCGATGGCGGCGAGGAGCACCGCCTTGATCGCGGGCACGAGCGCGGCGAGCTTCGCCTTGGGTACGTCGGCCGCGGCGCGCGTCGGCGCGATCCGCGCCATGTTGAGCGCCTCGCAGACATAGATGTTGCCGAGCCCGGCGACGACCGTCTGGTCGAGCAGCATCGCCTTGATCGGCGCCCGGCGCCCCGCGAGCGCCTTGGCGAGATAAGCGGCGTCAAACGCGTCGGACAGCGGTTCCGGGCCCAGCGTGACGAAGGCCGGAAAGCGCGTCAGCGGGTCGCCCGCCACCAGGTCGACCGAACCGAACCGGCGCGGATCGTGAAGGAACAACCGCTGCCCCGCACCGGTTTCGAGGAGCAGATGGTCGTGCTTGCCCGCCTCGCCGCCCTCGGTGCGCCAGCGTCCGGACATGCCGAGATGGAAGATCATGTGGTCGTCGCGATCGGTCGACACGATGCCGTATTTGGCGCGCCGCGACAGCCCCGTCACCGTCGCGCCGGTCAGCCGCTGCGCGAGGTCGGCCGGGAAGGGGCGGCGCAGGTCGGGACGAAAGGTCGTCACCGTCGACAGCCGCTGCCCTTCGAGGAAGGGCGCCAGACCGCGGACGGTGGTTTCGACTTCGGGAAGTTCGGGCATTTCCTCCGCGCGGTAACTGGCATTTGCGCGGGCGGCAAGGCCCGGCTAAAGGCCGGTCAGACTTCTCTCCCCCATCCCGCAAAGGCGCGACTCCATGGCTACGCCCGACACCGTCAGCTTCGGTTACGAACAGGTTCCAGCGGGCCGGAAGACCGCAATGGTCGGCGAGGTGTTCAGCCGCGTCGCGCGCAAATACGACATCATGAACGACGCGATGTCAGGCGGTCTCCACCGGTTGTGGAAGGACCGCTTCGTGCGCCGCGTCAAGCCGCGCGCCGGCGAGGCGATCCTCGACATGGCGGGGGGTACCGGCGACATCGCCTTTCGCATGGAGCCGTCGGGCGCCAGCATCACCGTCGCCGACATCAATCCCGATATGCTGGCCGTCGGCATGGAGCGCGCGGCGGCGCGCGGCATCGACAGCCTCGTATGGAGCGAGCAGAACGCCGAAAGCCTGTCCTTTCCCGACCGCTTCTTCGACGCCTATACGATCGCCTTCGGCATCCGCAACGTCACCGACATTCCCGCCGCGCTCGCCGAGGCGCACCGCGTGCTGCGCTATGGCGGGCGCTTCTTCTGCCTCGAATTCTCGACCAACGAATGGCCGGGCTTCGCGCAGGCCTATGACGCCTATTCGCACCATCTGGTGCCGCGGCTCGGCAAGCTGATCGCCGACGACGAAGACAGCTATCGCTATCTGATCGAATCGATTCGCCGCTTTCCGCCGATGCCCGCCTTCGCGCAGATGATTCGCGATGCGGGCTTTACCGCGGTGAAGGTCGAACCGATCCTCGGCGGCCTCGTCGCGATCCACAGCGGGTGGAAGGCGTGAGAAGCGGGCCAACTTTCTCCCCTCCCGCTTGCGGGAGGGGTCGAGGGAGGGCCTGTTTCACAGCGCGCGACCTCGACATCCCCTCCCCTGACCCCTCCCGCAAGCGGGAGGGGAACAGATAATGACCCGCCCCGTCACCCATATCCTGCGCCTGCTCAAATGGGGGCGCATCCTGGCGCGCCACGGCGCGCTGCGCGGAATCGAGAGTGCGCCGACGACGCCGGCCGGCGTCAAACGTCTTTGCCGCATCGCACGGCTCGGCACGATCCAGCCGAAGGTGCCCGACTATGCCGCCGCCTTCCAGGCGATCGGCCCCGCCGCGGTCAAGCTGGGGCAGACGCTCGCGACACGCCCCGACCTCGTCGGCGAAGAGGCGGCGCGCAACCTGCTGACGCTTCAGGACGCGCTGGCGCCGGTCGGCTTCGACGCGATCCGCCGCGAGATCGAGACGGCGTTCGAGGCGCCGCTGGACAGCCTTTATTCCGAATTCGATCCCGATCCGGTCGGATCGGCCTCGATCGCGCAGGTGCACCGGGCGGTGACCATCGACGGCCGCCAGGTCGCGGTCAAGGTCCGCCGCCCCGGCATCGACAAGCAGTTCGCGCGCGATATCGAAACCTATGAATGGGCGGCCGCGCATCTCGAGGCATTCGGGGGCGAAGCGGCGCGGCTGCGCCCGCGACAGGTGATCGCCAATTTCCGCCGCTGGACGCTGCGCGAACTCGACCTGCGGCGCGAGGCGGCGTCGGCGTCCGAACTCGCCGACGCGATGGCGGCGGTGCCGACCTATCAGGTGCCGGCGATCGACTGGGACCGCACGGCGACGCGCGTGATGACGCTCGACTGGATCGACGGCATCAAGATTTCGCACCGCGACGCCCTGATCGCCGCCGGGCACGATATGGAGGCGCTGGCCGCGAATCTCGTCCACGCCTTCCTGCGCCAGGCGATCGCCGAGGGTTTCTTCCACGCCGACATGCACCAGGGCAATTTGTTCGTGAAGGCGGACGGGACGATCGCCGCGGTCGATTTCGGCATCATGGGGCGGATCAACCGCCAGGCGCGCTACTGGCTCGCCGAAATCCTCTATGGGCTGACCACGGGCAATTACCGCCGCGTCGCCGAAATCCATTTCGAGGCGCAATATGTGCCCGCCTATCACAGCGTCGAGGAGTTCGCGACGGCCCTGCGCGCGGTGGGCGAGCCGATGCGCGGCAAGCCGGTGAGCGAGCTGTCGGTCGGGCAGATGCTCGACGGGCTGTTCGCGATCACGCGCGATTTCGACATGCAGACGCAGCCGCACCTGCTGTTGCTCCAAAAGACGATGGTGATGGTCGAGGGCGTCGCGACGATGCTCGATCCCAAAATCAACATGTGGGACGTCTCCGGCCCCTTCGTGAAGGAATGGATCCGCGACGAGCTGGGGCCGGAGGCGGCGCTGGCCGACGGCATCCGCGAACAGGGCCGGACGCTGGCGCTGATCCCCGACATCATCCGCCGTCTCGACGACCAGCTTCCGCGCAAGGGCGCCGCCCCGCCCGCCCCGCCGCTGCCCGACATTCCGCTGATGTGGGAACGGAACGGCAAGCGCGTCGGCTGGCGCTACGCGCTGACCGCGCTGGCGGGCGCGGCGGTGGGCGCGGGCGCGCTGCACTGGCTGGGTTGAAGCAGGTCCGATATGCGCATATCTTATGCGCAAAGGAGATGGCGATGAATCGGCCCGCGCGCTTCGAAGGCCCCAAGAAAGCCACCAACGTGTCGCTGAGCGCCGAGCTGGTCGAAGAGGCCAGGCGGCTGGGAATCAATGTCAGCGAAGCGTGCCAGACCGGACTCGCCGCCGAGGTGAAGAAGGCGCGCGAAGCCGCGTGGAAGGAAGAGAATCGCGCCGCAATCGAAAGCTGGAACGACTATATCCGCGAAAATGGCATGCCGTATGACCAATATCGGCAGTTTTGATGGCACGCTACGATGTCTATCCGGGGTCGCGAGGATTGGGTTTCCTGCTCGATTGCCAAAGCGATCTGCTCGATGATCTGGTCACGCGTGTCGTCGTTCCGCTTATGCCTGTCGCTGGATTCGACCCGGTGCCGCGTCTCAACCCCGTCTTTGCCATAAACGGCGCACGACTGGTCATGGCGACCCAGTTGATCTTCGCCATACCGCGCGAGCGGCTTCAGCGGCCGGTGGCCAATCTGGAGAGCGAGCATTTTACCATCGTCGGCGCACTCGACGTACTTCTGACGGGATATTGAACGATGGCCGCGAAGCGCATCCTGCTGATCGTCGGCGGCGGCATCGCCGCTTACAAGAGCATCGAACTCGTGCGCCTGCTGCGGAAGGCGGGGCATGGCGTGCGCTGTGTCCTCACCCGCGCCGGCGAGCAGTTCGTGACCCCGCTGACGCTCGCCGCGCTCAGCGAGGACAAGGTCTATACCAGCCTCTTCGACCTGAAGGACGAGGTCGAGATGGGGCATATCCAGCTCAGTCGGCAGGCCGACCTGGTCGTCGTCGCGCCGGCGACCGCCGATCTGCTGGCCAGGATGGCGACGGGCGTCGCCGACGATCTGGCGACGACGCTGCTGCTCGCCACCGACAAGCCGGTGCTTGCCGCGCCCGCGATGAACGTGCGCATGTGGCTGCACCCCGCGACGCAGCGCAACGTCGCAACGCTGCGCCGCGACGGGGTGACGATCCTCGATCCCGACGAGGGCGAGATGGCGTGCGGCGAATATGGGCCGGGCCGGCTTCCCGAGCCAGCCGCGATCATGGAAGCCATCGACGCGGCGCTTCTTTCCTCGCCCGCCGGCGGGACAGGAGGCATCGACGGCCAGCCCGACTTCGCCCCCGCGAACCACCGTCCGCTGTTCGGCCGCCGTATCCTGATCACCGCGGGACCGACGCACGAGCCGATCGACCCGGTGCGCTACATCGCCAACCGGTCGAGCGGCAAGCAGGGGTTCGCGATCGCCGCCGCCGCCGCCGAGGCGGGGGCCGAGGTGCTGCTGATCGCGGGGCCGGTGCCGCTGCCCACCCCGCCGGGCGTGATTCGCATCGATGTCGAGACCGCGCGCGAGATGGCGGCCGAGGTCGAGGCGGGCCTGCCCGCCGACGCCGCGATCATGGTCGCGGCGGTCGCCGACTGGCGCGCCGCCGATACTTCGGCGCAAAAGATCAAGAAGGACGGCAGCGGCCGCGTTCCGCCGCTCGCACTGGCCGAGAATCCCGACATCCTCGCCAGCCTCGCGACGAGCCCGCGGCGCCCCCCGCTGCTGGTCGGCTTCGCGGCGGAGACCAACGACGTGATCGCTCACGCCGAGGCCAAGCTCGCCCGCAAGGGCTGCGACTGGATCGTCGCCAACGACGTCGCCGCCGACCCGATGGGCGGCGAGACGAACCGCGTTCACATCGTCGGCAAGAACGGCGTGGACAGTTGGGAGAGATTGCCCAAGGAGGCGGTCGCCCGCAAATTGATGGAAAAGATCGCCGATGAGCTCGACACCCGCATTCCCCTTCCCCACGATTGAGATCGCCATCCAGCGCCTGCCCAACGGCGGCGGCCTGCCGCTGCCCGCTTATGCCAGCGCGGGCGCGGCGGGGATGGACGTCGTCGCCGCCGAGACGCTGACGCTGCGTCCGAGCACGCGCCACGCCGTCGCGACCGGCTTCGCGATGGCGATTCCCGCGGGATACGAGGTGCAGGTGCGCCCGCGTTCGGGGCTCGCGCTCAAGCACGGCATCACCTGCCTCAACACGCCGGGAACGATCGACAGCGATTATCGCGGTGAGGTGAAGGTGATCCTCGCCAACCTGTCCGACGAGCCGTTCGAGGTGAAGCGCGGCGACCGCATCGCTCAACTTGTCCCGGCCCCCGTCCAGCGCGCGGCCTTTGCCGAGGTCGAGTCGCTCGACGAGACCGCGCGCGGCGCGGGCGGCTTCGGGTCGACCGGCATCGCGGGCGCCGCGGGCGACGAGCCGAAGCCGCGCGACGTCGGGTCGCTGTCCGCGATGAAGATGCGGCGTCCGGGCGACTGATCTCTTGCTGTCCGACGCCGAACTCGACCGCTACGCGCGCCAGATCATCGTGCCGCAGTTCGGCGGCGCGGGCCAGGCGAAGCTGAAGGATGCGCATGTCGCGCTGATCGGCGCGGGCGGGATCGGCTGCCCCGCCGCCGCCTATCTGGCCGCGGCGGGCGTGGGCCGGCTGACCATCATCGACCATGACCATGTCGAACTGTCGAACCTCCACCGCCAGCCGCTGTTCACCGACGCCGACATCGGCGCCCCCAAGGCCGAGTGCGCCGCCCGGGCCGCGCGGCGGATCAACCCGCATGTCGAGGCGGTGCCGGCGGTCGAGCGGCTCGGCGCGGACAATGCGGAGACGCTGCTGGCGGGCGCGAGCCTGATCCTCGACGGCTGCGACAATTTCGCCACCCGGCTCGCGGTCAACCGCACCGCGGTCACGCGGCATATCCCCTTGCTCAGCGCCGCGATCGGGGCGTTCGACGGGCAGGTCGCGCTCTATGAGGGATGGCGCGCCGACAGCCCCTGCTACGCCTGCCTGGTCGGCGACGACCCTGACCGCCCCGGCATCAACTGCGCCGAGCAGGGCGTGATGGGCGCGCTGCCGGGCATGATCGGGACGATGGCGGCGCTCGAGGCGGTGCGCGCGCTGACCGGCTGGGGACGGCCGCTGACCGGCCGACTGGCGATCGTCGACATGCTCGACCGGCGCTGGCGCGAGGTCGCGGTCGCCAAGGACCCGGATTGCCCGACATGCCGGGGCTGAGCATCATCGTGGCGGCCGACGACGCGCGGCGCCTTTATGCCGCGCTCGAAACGGCGATGGCGTCGGCGGCGCTCGGGCGGCCTGCACGCCTGTTCCTGCAGGGCGATGCGGCGGCCCTGCTGCGCGCGCCCGTGCATTTCGCCGGCGACGCGCCGCGCCGTGCCGCGGGCCAGCCGACGCTCGCGCAGATGGTCGAGGAAGCGGCCGCGATGGACGTCGCGCTGATCGTCTGCCAGTCGGGGCTGGCGCTGACCGGCACCGCCGCGGGCGAACTGGTGTCGCAAGCACAGGCGGGCGGACTCGTCAGCTTCCTCGCCGGGCTGGGGCCGGAGGATTCGCTGGTCGTTTACTGACGCACTTCGTCATTACCACCCCGGACCCGATCGGCACATATGTCCTTCAGGCAAGCAAGGCGCTGTTCCCCGACGAAAGCCGGGGCCCAGATGGCACAGCACTGCCCCACGTGGACCCCGGCTTTCGCCGGGGAAAGGTTATTTGTCGAAAAGGAATAATTGCCGACCCGATGCGCCGTCGGGCGATGACGAGACCATTCGATGTCGTCACATGCCCTATGGATTCTTGCACACCCTGATCGCGTCGGGGCGCGGACGCTGGCCGCTGGGGACGAAGCGCGCGAGATAACCGCCGGCGTGCTGCTTATCGTTGTAGGAGAGCAGCTTGTAGCCGACCGCCTGGAATTCGCAGACGAGCAGACGGAACGGGGTGCCGTGCTGCGCGATCGGCCGGTCGCCGTCGACGACGATCACCTGCCCGTTCCGGCGCAGCGCCGGGCGCAATCGCCAGAGGAAGGCGTAGGGTTCGCCGATCTCGTGATACATGTGCACCATGAACACGCGGTCGAAGCTGGCGGCGGGAAGCCGCGGATCGTCGACCGCGCCGAGTTTCAGCGAGACATTGTCGAGCCGTTCGCGCGCGACGCGATCGGCGAGCCGCTCGATCACCTCGGGCTGGATATCCTGCGCGAGGACGCGGCCGCCGGGGCCGACCCGCTGGGCGAGGCGGACGGTATAATAGCCGTCGCCCGCGCCGATGTCGGCGACCGTCATGCCGGGACGGACGTCGGCCGAATCCATGACGTCCTCTGCCTCGTTGACGCGGTCGCGCGCTTCCTCGGTCGACCATTTGGTCGAGGTGATCGGCGCGACGGGGCGGTCGGCGGGCGGAAATTCGCGCGCGGTCTCGACGCGGTCGCTATCGTCGCTCCACGGCGCGTCGCAGCCGGCGAGCGCCAGCGGCGCGGCGAGCAGCGCCAGCGCGGCGGCCGCCGGGCGGACGCCCGCGAAGGCCATCAGTCGATGTCCTCCACCTCGACCGTCTCGCCCGTCACCTTCTGCGACAGCGCCGCCGCCATGAACGGATCGAGCGCCCCGTCGAGCACGTCCTGCGGCGCGGTCGAGGTGACGCCGGTGCGCAGGTCCTTCACCAGCTGATAGGGCTGGAGGACATAGGAACGGATCTGGTGCCCCCAGCCGATCTCGGTCTTCGCCTGATATTCGCCCGACGCTTCGGCCTCGCGCTTCTGCAACTCGGCTTCGTAGAGGCGCGCCTTCAGCATGTTCATCGCGGTCGCGCGGTTCTTGTGCTGCGACCGGTCGATCTGCGAGGCGACGATGATGCCGGTCGGCACGTGGGTGATGCGCACCGCCGAATCGGTCGTGTTGACGTGCTGGCCGCCCGCTCCGCTCGCGCGGTAGGTATCGATCTTGAGGTCGCTTTCCTTGATCTCGATCTCGATATTGTCGTCGATCACCGGATACACCCAGACGCTGGAGAAGCTGGTGTGGCGGCGCGCCGAGCTGTCGTAGGGCGAGATGCGGACGAGCCGGTGGACGCCGCTTTCGGTCTTGGCGTAGCCATAGGCGTTCTCGCCCTTGACCAGCATCGTCGCCGACTTGATGCCCGCCTGCTCGCCGGCCTGATATTCGATCAGTTCGACCTTCATGCCGCGCTTCTCGGCCCAGCGCATGTACATGCGCTGCAGCATCTCGGCCCAGTCCTGGCTTTCGGTGCCGCCGGCGCCCGCATGCACCTCGATATAGCAGTCATAGCCGTCGGCTTCGCCCGCCAGCAGCGCCCGGACCTTGTCCTCCTCGGCGCGCGCGGCCAGCGCGGCGAGGCTGGCGACCGCATCGTCAACCAGCGCGTCGTCGCCCTCGGCCTCGGCCAGTTCGATCAGCTCGGCGGTGTCGGCCATCTCGGTCTCGATCGCGCGCGTCGCGCCGATCGCCTCGTCGAGGCGGCGACGCTCGCGCATCACCTCCTGCGCCGCCTTGGGGTTGTCCCACAGCGTCGGGTCCTCGACCTTCGCATTGAGTTCGTCGAGACGGCGCAGCGCGCGGTCCCAGTCGAGAAAGCGGCGCACCAGCGCGAGCGCGGCGTTGATCGTGTCGATATGGTCCTGCGCTTCGGCGCGCATGGTCTTGCTCCTGAATCAAGTCGGGCCGGCCATAGAGGCTCGCGCGCCGGAGGAAAAGCCGCCGCGCGTCAGATAATCCCGCCGCGATCGTCGAGGAAATCGCTGTCGCTGCGGCGGTTCGGTCCCTGCTGGACCGGGGCGTCGGGGCGCGCCGCGGGCTTCGACGGCTTGATCTCTTCCTCGCGGATCGTCCGCCGCGGCTCGCTTTCGGGCTTGAAGGCTTCCCAGATCACCGACGCCTTGGGATCGCTGCCCGGCCAGCTGCCATAGACGCGGCGGCCCGACTGGCGGTCTATGCGGACCATGCGGACCCCCTTCGGCGCCGTGAAGGGCACCGGCGGCGCGTCGGTCAGCGCAGCGAGGAAGAAATCCTTGAAGATCGGCGCCGCGAGGCTGCCGCCCTGCGCATAGCCGCCCATGTTCCGCGGCTGGTCGAAGCCGATATAGACGCCCGCGATCACATCGGGGGTGCCGCCCACGAACCACACGTCCTTCGGCCCGGAGGTCGTCCCCGTCTTGCCGAACAGCGGCACGCCCAGGTCGCGCAGCCGCACCGCGGTGCCGCGCTGGACGACGCCTTCGAGCATGTGGACGGTCTGATAGGCGGTCATCGGGTCCATCAGCTGCTTGCCCGACGGCGCGAAGCGCGGCATCGGCCGGCCGTTCCAGTCGGACGCGTTGCAGCCCTCGCACGGCTTCCAGTTCTTCGGCAGGATCACCTTGCCGCGGCGGTCCTGCACATAGTCGATGACGCGCGGCCTCAGCTCGCGGCCGTGGTTGGCGAGCATCGCATAAGCGTTGACCAGTTTCTCGACCGTCGTCGTCCCGGCGCCGAGCGCGGTCGACAGATAGGGTTCGTGCTGGCCGATGCCCATCGTCTTGATCGTTTCGACGATCGGTTCCATGCCGATCTGGCTCGCGGTGCGCACCGTCATCAGGTTGCGCGACTGTTCGAGGCCCCAGCGCATCGTGTGCTCGCCCGACCCGCCGCCGCCGCCGAAGTTGCGGAAGCATTTGTTGCCGAGATTCGCCCCCTGATAGACGCAGAAGGGTCCGTCGACGATCATCGTCGCCGGGGTCATGCCGTTGTCGAGCGCGGTCGCATAGACGAAGGGCTTGATCGTCGATCCCGGCTGCCGTTCGGCCTGCGTCGCGCGGTTGAACGGCGACAGGCGGACGTCGAAACCGCCCTGCATCGCATAGATGCGGCCCGAATGCGGGCTTTCGACCACCATGCCCCCCGACACCTCGGGAATGTTCTTCAGCGCGTAGACGCCGGGCGCGGTCGCCTTGACCGCGATCAGATAGCCGGGGCGCAGCGCCGAAAAGGCGCTGCCGCCGGTCTTGCGATAGCCGATGCCCGCGGCGCCCGCCGGCAACCGCCCGGTCGACCCGTCGGCGAAACCGATCCGCGCCTCGCCCGCCGATTTCGACAGCACCGCGGCGACGCGCCAGCCGTCGTAATCGATGCCGATGAAGCTCGATGCGAGACGGCTCGCCCATTGGTCGTCAGCCTCGATCGTCGCGATCGGCCCCGACCAGCCCTTGCCCGCGTCGTAGCGGATCAGGCCGCGGCGCAGCGCGGCGGTCGTCGCCGTCTGCATCGCGCCGTCATAGCCGGTGCGCACCCACAGGCCGCCGGCATAGACGCTGTGCGGTCCGTCTTCGGCGGTTTCGCCGAACGCGTCGATCAGCTGGCGCCGCACCTCTTCCATATAATAGCCGCCGACCTGCGCGACCGCCCGGTTGCCGGCGTCGGTCAGGCCGAGCGGCATCGCCTGCGCCGCGTCGCGCTGCGCCGCGGTGATCCAGCCGTTGCGCTGCATCTGGCCGAGAACGAAGTTGCGCCGCGCCAGCGCCTTGTCGGCGTTGCGCGCGCGGCCATAGGTTTCGGGCGCCTTGGGCAGGATGGCGAGGAACGCCATCTCGTGCAGCGCGAGCTGGTCGACGTCCTTGTCGAAATAGGCGCGCGCCGCCGCCTGCACGCCGAAGGCGCGACGGCCGAGCGGGATTTCGTTGAGGTAGAGTTCGAGGATCTGCTCCTTGCTCAGCGCCGCCTCGATGCGCTTGGCGAGGATCGCCTCGCGAATCTTGCGCGTGTAGCTGACTTCGTTGGAGAGGAGCAGGTTCTTCGCGACCTGCTGGGTGATCGTCGAGGCGCCGACCGGGCGGCCGTCGCTCTTCAGGTTGGTGAGGATCGCGGAGACGACGCCTGGATAGTCGATGCCGCCATGTTCGAAGAAGGTGCGGTCCTCCGCCGCCAGATAGGCCCGAACCAGCAGCTGCGGATATTCGCTGTATTCGAGCTGGACGCGCCGTTCGCGGGCATAGGCGTGCACCGGCTTGCCCTCGCCGTCGCGGACCAGGGTGGGCAGCGGCGGCTCGTAATCGCGCAGCTGGTCGACCGACGGCAGGTCGCGCGCGAAGATCGCCCAGGCCAGCAGGAACGCCACCAGCCCGGCCACCGCGAGCGAGCCGAGCCAGCGGAACCAGCGGCGTGCCCACATCTCGCGCAGCCAGGCGATGACGGCATTGCTGTCGCGGCGCAGGCGCAGGCGGAAATGGGACGCGGTGTCGGAAGCCATATGCGCACAGCCTCTAAAGCCTGCATCGTCGAAAGGGAAGCGGGCTTGCGGCGGACCGCCCGGCCCGCCCGGGCCCGCGAAGGCGCGCTATCGCGCCCGGCCGCGCGCGCTGACCGGCCAGATGGCGACGAGCGTGTCACCCGACACGACATGGTAATGATCGTAGAGATTCACCGTCGGGTCGCAGTGCGGCACGGTCAGCGTCACCGGATCGCCGGGCGCGAGCATCGCCCCGATGCCCGGCGCGACGAGCGCGGCATGCTCGTCGCCCATGAAGGCGAACTGCGCGCTTTCGGGCGCGCCGCGCCGCACGACCGCCACCCCGCCGTCGGTCGACAACGCCTTGAAGCCCGCGTCGATCGTCACCAGCCGCTCGTGGTTGGCGCTGACCACGCGCGCATCGACGCCGAGCGCGACCTCGAAGGGGCAGGCGCCGTCGCCGGTCAGGTCGCAATCGAGATACTGCTTGTCCATGAAGACATAGCTGCCCGCCTGATATTCGGTGAAGACGCCCAGGTCCATGTCGATGCGGTGGGTGCCCGTCCCCGATCCGCTGACGATGCCGGGCGCGAAGCCCGCGCCGGTCAGCGCCGCGATCGCGCTTTCCAGATAGCGGGTGCGCTCCGCGATCGCGGCGGCGCGCTCGGCATGGTCGGCGATATGCTGCTGCGACCCGCAATAAAATTGCACGCCGCGCAGGTCGAGGCGCGGCAGCCCCGCGATCGTCCGCGCCAGCGCGACCGCCGCCTCGGGCGATGCGACGCCGGTGCGCGCGATGCCGGGGTCGATGTCGATCAGCACGTCGAGCCGCGCGTCCTCCGCGGCGAGCGCGGCGTCGATCCGCGCCGCGACGTCGGGATGGTCAACCACCGCGATCAGCCCGTCGGCGTGCGCCGCCAGCTTCGCCAGCCGCTCGATCGCGCGCGGCGCGGCGACGGGCGAGGTGATCAGAATGCCCGCGATGCCGCCCCCGGTCAGCGCCTCGGCCTCGCCGATCTTCGCGCAACAGACACCGACCGCCCCGGCGGCGATCTGGCGCCGCGCGATGTCGACGCTCTTGTGCGTCTTGGCATGCGGGCGCAGCGCGACGCCGTGCCGCGCGGCCGTTGCCGCCATCGCCGCGATGTTGCGGTCGAGCGCGTCGACGTCGAGCACCAGCACCGGGGTGTTGAGGTCGGCGCGCGAGCCCTGGCGGCCGATGAGATGCGCGTGGAGGGTGAGATCGTCGGCCATGCGTCGCCTTCTTGCCTCGAATGGAGAAGGGCCCGAGGCTGGCGCCGCACGCCGCCAAAATCAAGGCGAAGCGTCAGCGCGCCGCGATCTGCCGCGCGAAATGCACCTGCACCGCGTCGCGAACCCCGCGCGCGACCTTCTTCTGCCCCGTCGCCGAACTCAGGAAATCGGCGTCCTCCCTGTTCGAGATGAAGCCGGTTTCGAACAGCACCGACGGCGTGTCGGGCGCCTTGAGCACGACGAACGAGGCGAAGCGATGCGCGGTGGTGCGGAAATGCACGGCGTCGGCGGCCTCGCGCTGGAGCAGCCGCGCGAAGTCGGAGGCGACATTCATCGTCTCGCGCTGGGTCAGGTCGAGCAGGATCGACGACACCTCGCTGCTGTGCGCGCCGAGGTCGACGCCGTTGATGATGTTCGCCTTGTTCTCGCGCGCCGCGAGCTTCGCCGCCTCGCGGTCCGACGCGACCTCGGACAGCGTATAGACCGACGCGCCGTTCGCCTGTTCATTCTCGGCCGCGTCGGCGTGGATCGAGATGAACAGGTCGGCCTTCAGGCGCCGGGCGATGCCGTAGCGCTCCTCGAGCACCAGATAGCGGTCGTCGGCGCGGGTCAGCGCGACGCGCACCCGGCCCGACGCGAGCAGTTCGTCGCGCGTCGCGCGGGCGATCGCCAGCGTGATGTCCTTCTCGCGCTTGCCGCTGTGCGGAGAGATGGCGCCGGGATCGTGCCCGCCATGCCCGGCGTCGATGACGACGAGCGGCAGGCGCGGGTTGTCGGGCCCCTCGATCCGCGGCAGCGGCAGCGCGGGCTTCGGCTGGCCGATCGGCACCGAGACGCTGTAGCGTTTCTGCGGCGGCTTGGCGCGGAATTGCGCGGGCGGCTGCAATTCGAGGCGCGGTCCGCGCGCGGCGCGTTCGAACGCGTCGGCCGAGACCGGCCGCAGGCGCAGGCTGAGGCTGCGGCCGTCGGCGGCGAAGCGCGCGTCGGAGACCAGCGCCGGCTGCGCGAGGTCGAGCACGACGCGCGCGGTCGCGGGGTCGCGCTGCCCCTGGCGCACCGCGCGGACGATCCCCGCCCCGCCGGGCGACCGCCCCGCCTGCGCCCCCGCGATGTCGAGCGCGATGCGATCCGGCCCCGCGAGCAGCAGCGTCGAGGCGCCTGCGACGAGATCGTCGAAGCGCAGGGTGATTTCGGAATCGCCGATCTCGATCGCACCGATCTGCCCCGCGAGCGCCGCCGGCGGATTCCACAGCAGCGTCAGGAGGACGAACAGCAGGCCCATCGGGCGATTATGCCGTCCCTGACAGGCAGTGGTCCAGCGCTTATTCCAGAACATCGAGGCCCCCGGCGGCGGAAAGTCGTGAACCGTCCATTAGCCATCGCACCTCAAACGGGCGTCAACCGGCAGGGTTAACCGGCGATTCAGCACGATTCGCCCGTGCGCGCCGGTGCGGCAATCTTGCAACGCACGGGCGCCTTCCCATCTTTATCGGGCGGTGGAGGTTGCCGTCCGGCGATGCCGATGCTAGCACCCCCCGCACTGGCGGTGTCGTTCCCGGCGCCGTCCGGCCTTTCGAGGGGAAGGGCCCGACCCGCGCGAATCGCGGATCGCGGCTGCCCCGGCGCCGGACACGCGGGGAAGGACGACCCGCCGCCAGTCCACCCGGATGACCGGGCGGCCGACGCGATCCTTCAGGTGTCGCCCAGCCGATCCGGTCGCCCCGATAACCAGGTTGATGCCGCATGAGGCTTGCCATGCCCTCTTCTTCCCGCGACGCAGGCGCCTTCGCGCCCGCGGTCGTCGCGGCGGAAGACCGCATGCGCGTCCACGATCGGACGCGGGGCCCGCGCGGCAATAACGTCTTTTTCCGTTTCACCCTTATCCGCCGCGGCCGCCGATCGGGCGCGTCCGCGGGATTTTCTGTTGGCGCGCCGCGGCGCGCTTGGAGTGTTTACAATGACCACGCGCATGTTGATCGACGCGCGGCACCGGGAAGAAACCCGGGTCGCCGTCACCAAGGGAAACCGCATCGAGGAGTTTGATTTCGAGTCCGC
>NZ_MEFH01000070.1:0-41669 GCF_001725095.1 Sphingopyxis sp. SCN 67-31
ATCACGTCATAGTGACGCGCATCGATGGTCTTTGCCTTAGCCATTGCAGCGGGCCTCCAGCTTTTCGACCGCCGCGCGGGTCAGGACCAGCGTGTCGGCACGGATGATGTCATAGACATTGGCCCCGATCGCCGGCAGCGCATCGACGCCGACGATGTTGGCCGAAGCCTGAACGAAGCTCTCATGCACGGCGTCGCCGTCGATGAAGAGCGCGCGGCCGCCAAGCTCCAGCTTGCCGAGCTTGCCGGCGAGCGCCTTGGTCTTGGCATCCTTGAGCTCGAGCGTGTCGAGGACGACGAGCTTGCCGCCCTTCGCCTTGTCGCTGAGCGCCATCTTCAGGCCGAGGGTGCGGATCTTCTTGTTCAGCGAATGGCCGAAGGTGCGGGCCCGCGGGCCGTGCGCCTTGCCGCCGCCGATGAAGATCGGCGCCTTGCGATCGCCGTGACGCGCGGTGCCGCCGCCCTTCTGGCGACCGAACTTCTTGCCGGTGCGGGCGACTTCGCTGCGCTCGCGGGCGGCGCGGGCGGGGCCGCGGCGCTTCTCGAGCTGCCAGGCGACGACGCGGTGCAGGATGTCCGCACGCGCATCGACGCCGAAGACGTCGTCGTTGAGGTCGATGTCGGCGCCAGCCTTGCCATCGAGGGTCTGAACCTTGACCTTCATGATCAGGACTCCTGTGCGCCGTCGGCCGCGGGTGCTTCGACCGCTGCGTCCGCAGGGGTTTCAGCCGGGGCATTGTTGCTGTTCGCCGCGCTCTTGACGCCCGCCGGATAGGGGGCCTCGGGGTGGCGCGGCAGCTTCACCGCATCGCGGACGAGCAGCCAACCGCCCTTCGAGCCCGGGACCGAGCCCTTGACGAAGAGGAGGCCGCGCTCGGCGTCGGTGCGGACGATTTCCAGATTCTGCTGGGTGCGGTTGCGCGCGCCCATGTGGCCGGCCATCTTCTTGTTCTTGAAGACGCGGCCCGGATCCTGGCGGTTGCCGGTCGAACCATGGGCACGGTGGCTGATCGAGACGCCGTGGCTGGCGCGCATGCCGCCGAAGCCCCAGCGCTTCATCGCGCCGGCAAAGCCCTTGCCCTGCGTGACGCCCTGGATGTCGACGATCTGGCCGGCAACGAAATGATCGGCCGACAGCTCGGCGCCGACGTCGAGCGTCGCGTCGTCGGCGACGCGGAATTCGACGAGCTTCGCCTTGGGCTCGACCTCGGCCTTGCCATAGGCGCCGCGCTGCGGCTTGGCGACATTCTTCGCCTTCGCCGACCCGGCACCCAGTTGAACGGCCACATAGCCGTCGCGTTCCTTATCGCGCACGGAGACGACCTGGCAGCCTTCGAGGCTCAGGACGGTGACCGGCACGTGGCGGCCGTCGTCCTGAAACAGGCGGGTCATCCCCATTTTCTTCGCGATCACGCCAGTCCGCATGATCCATACTCCTAACAGAGGCCGGGCGGACCATTCCGCGCGGCTTGCGGGACCCCATCGGGACACGCCCCGACGGAAACCCTCCCAGCCCGAAATTTCGATGCGTCGCCCCGTCCGGGCTGAGGTGCCGCCTGCCCCGATGGGGTGGTGCGGCGAGACGGGGGACGCAGCCCGGTCTGGATGCTTCCGATGGAAGCGACCGGCGGTATCCACCCTATCGTCGGTCCGGATCGCTCCGGACGTGTGCCGGCGCCGTGGCGCCTGGCCGATAGAGACCCCGGATCGAGTCCGGGGCTGCGCTGGCTTAGGCCAGCTTGATTTCGACGTTCACGCCCGCGGCGAGGTCGAGCTTCATCAGCGCATCGACCGTCTGCGGGGTGGGCTGCACGATGTCGAGCAGCCGCTTGTGGGTGCGCACCTCGAACTGCTCGCGCGACTTCTTGTCGATGTGCGGGCCGCGGTTCACGGTGAACTTCTCGATACGCGTCGGCAGCGGGATGGGACCGCGAATGAGGGCGCCCGTCCGACGCGCCGTGTCGGCGATGTCGGTGGTGGCCTGATCGAGCACGCGGTGATCAAAGGCCTTCAAGCGAATGCGAATATTCTGCGTTTCCATGACTGTTCCAGTCGAATCCCGTCTGACGATGCGAAAGAGCAAAAACTTGGGCGAAAGAGCCGAAACGGCCTGTTCCGAGTCCCCGAGGGGAGACCGGAGAGGCCATCAAAAACCTGTAAGCTACGAGCCGCGCGACTCGTCCGAATCGCGCGGCTCGCGGCCCTATATTACTTTGTGATCGACGCCACAACCCCTGCGCCGACCGTGCGACCGCCTTCGCGGATCGCGAAGCGCAGGCCCTGGTCCATGGCGATCGGAGCGATGAGCTTGACCGACAGCTGGACGTTGTCGCCCGGCATCACCATCTCGGTGCCCTCGGGGAGGATGACCTCGCCGGTGACGTCGGTGGTGCGGAAGTAGAACTGCGGGCGATAATTGGCGAAGAACGGCGTGTGACGGCCGCCTTCGTCCTTCGACAGCACATAGACTTCCGAGGTGAACTCGGTGTGCGGGGTGATCGAGCCGGGCTTCGCGAGGACCTGGCCGCGCTCCACCTCGTCACGGCCGACGCCGCGGATCAGCGCACCGATGTTGTCGCCGGCTTCGCCCTGGTCGAGCAGCTTGCGGAACATCTCGACGCCGGTGACGGTCGTCTTCTTGGTGTCCTTGATGCCGACGATCTCGACTTCCTCGCCAACCTTGACGATGCCGGTCTCGACACGGCCGGTGACGACGGTGCCGCGGCCCGAGATCGAGAACACGTCCTCGATCGGCATCAGGAAGGGCTGGTCGACCGGACGTTCCGGCTGCGGGATCCAGCTGTCGACGGCTTCCATCAGCTTCAGGAC
Source organism: Sphingopyxis sp. SCN 67-31 (assembly GCF_001725095.1). Lineage (NCBI taxonomy): Bacteria > Pseudomonadati > Pseudomonadota > Alphaproteobacteria > Sphingomonadales > Sphingopyxidaceae > Sphingopyxis > Sphingopyxis sp. SCN 67-31. Next base: position 2,829 of record NZ_MEFH01000070.1, read on the forward strand.
GGCTTCCTTGCCGATGTTGTCGTCGCGGCCTTCGAGGGCGGCGAGCGCCGAACCCGCGATAATCGGAATATTGTCGCCGTCGAAGTCGCGCTTCGAAAGCTCTTCGCGGATTTCGAGCTCGACCAGCTCGAGCAGTTCGGGATCGTCGACCTGGTCGACCTTGTTCAGGAAGACGACCATGGTCGGAACGCCGACCTGCTTGGCGAGCAGGATGTGCTCCTTGGTCTGCGGCATCGGGCCGTCGGCGGCCGACACGACGAGGATCGCGCCATCCATCTGCGCGGCGCCGGTGATCATGTTCTTCACATAGTCGGCGTGGCCCGGGCAGTCGACGTGCGCATAGTGGCGCGCATCGGTCTCATACTCGATGTGCGAGGTCGAGATGGTGATGCCGCGCTCGCGCTCTTCGGGCGCCTTGTCGATGTTGGCGAAATCGACCGCAGCGCCGCCGCCACGTTCCGAAAGAACCTTCGAGATCGCCGCGGTCAGCGAGGTCTTGCCATGGTCGACGTGACCGATGGTGCCGATGTTGCAGTGCGGCTTCGTCCGCTCAAATTTAGCCTTGGCCATGTTTCTTGAACCTTCTTGTTCGCGTGTTGAGTTGATCAGTCCCGGACGAGCCTGCCTGAATCAGGCGCCGCCCTTAGTAGGTCTTGCCGTGCGAGGCAACCCCCGCACGGCCCGGCGGCCGGTCAGGCCATCTTCGCCTTCACTTCCTCGGCGACGTTCGTCGGCACTTCCTCATAGTGAGAGAATTGCATCGTGTACTGGGCACGACCCTGGGTGAAGCTGCGGAGCTGGTTGACGTAGCCGAACATGTTGGCGAGCGGCACCATCGCCTCGACCACCTGCGCGTTGCCGCGGGTGTCGGTGCCCTGGATCTGCCCGCGACGGCTGTTGAGGTCGCCGATCACGTCGCCCATGAATTCCTCGGGCGTCACCACCTCGACCTTCATCACCGGTTCGAGCAGCTTGATGCCGGCCTTCGCCGCCACCTCGCGCATCGCCGCGCGGCCGGCGATCTCGAACGCCAGCGCCGACGAGTCGACGTCGTGATAGGCGCCGTCGATCAGCTTGATGTCGAAATCGATGATCGGGAAGCCGATCATGTGGCCGTTCTCCGCCGATTCGCGGAAGCCCTTCTCGACCGCCGGGATATATTCGCGCGGAATGTTGCCGCCCTTGATCTCGTCGGTGAAGGTGACGCCGCTGCCGCGCTCGCCCGGGGTGACCTGCACCTTGACGCGGCCGAACTGGCCCGATCCGCCCGACTGCTTCTTGTGGGTGTAGTCGACCTCGACCGGCTTCGCGAGCGATTCGCGGTACGCCACCTGCGGCGCGCCGACATGCGCTTCGACCTTGAACTCGCGACGCATGCGATCGACGAGGATGTCGAGGTGAAGCTCGCCCATGCCCTTGATGATCGTCTGGCCCGATTCATGGTCGGTCGACACGCGGAAGCTCGGGTCCTCGGCGGCCAGGCGATTGAGCGCGACGCCCATCTTCTCCTGGTCGGCCTTGGTCTTGGGTTCGACCGACAGCTCGATCACCGGCTCGGGGAATTCCATGCGCTCGAGGATGATCGGCGCGTTCGAGGCGCAGATCGTGTCGCCCGTCGTGGTTTCCTTGAGGCCGGCGAGCGCGACGATGTCGCCCGCATAGGCTTCGTCGATGTCCTCGCGGCTGTTCGCATGCATCAGCAGCATGCGGCCGATCTTTTCCTTCTTGTCCTTGACCGAGTTCAGGTAGGTGCCCTTGCTCAGCGTGCCCGAATAGATGCGGGCGAAGGTCAGCGAGCCGACGAACGGATCGTTCATGATCTTGAACGCGAGCAGCGACAGCGGCGCCGAATCCGACGTCTCGCGCGTATCGGGTTCGTCGTTCGCCGGGTTGATGCCCTGGACGTCGGGAATGTCGAGCGGGCTCGGCAGATAGTCGACGACCGCGTCGAGCAGCGCCTGCACGCCCTTGTTCTTGAACGACGAGCCGCACAGCACGGGGACGAACGCCTGCGCCAGCGTGCCCTTGCGGATCAGCGCCTTCAGCGTGGCGACGTCGGGAAGCGTGCCCTCGAGATAGGCTTCCATCGCCGCATCGTCCTGTTCGACGGCCAGCTCGATCAGCTTTTCGCGATATTCGGCGGCCTTGTCCTTCAGCTCGTCGGGAATCTCGATATATTCGAACTCGGCGCCCAGGCTCTCGTCCTTCCAGACGATGCCGCGCTCTTCGACGAGGTCGACGAGGCCGATGAAGTCGCTCTCCGCGCCGATCGGCAGGTAGAGCGGCGCCGGAACCGCGCCGAGGCGGTCGATGATCGTCTGGACGCAATAATAGAAGTTCGCGCCGGTGCGGTCGAGCTTGTTGATGTAGCACATGCGCGGCACGCCGTATTTCTCGGCCTGGCGCCACACGGTTTCCGACTGCGGCTCGACGCCGGCAACGCCGTCGAACGCGGCGACCGCGCCGTCGAGGACGCGAAGCGAGCGCTCGACCTCGATGGTGAAGTCGACGTGGCCGGGGGTGTCGATGATGTTCAGCCGATGGTCGCGCCAGAAACAGGTGGTCGCGGCGGAGGTGATCGTGATGCCACGCTCCTGCTCCTGCTCCATCCAGTCCATCGTCGCGCTACCCTCGTGGGTTTCGCCGATCTTGTAGTTCTTGCCGGTGTAATAGAGGATGCGCTCGGTCGTCGTGGTCTTGCCGGCGTCGATGTGCGCCATGATACCGAAATTGCGATAGCGTTCGAGCGGATGGCTGCGGGCCATGGTCTTTTCCTTGGGTTTTGGGGGAGGCTTTCGGGCCGCCCCCGATATAGGAAGATGTGTTACGATTGCGAGACGCGCGATGCGTCCGCGTGCTTACCAGCGGTAGTGGCTGAAGGCGCGGTTGGCCTCGGCCATGCGGTGCGTGTCCTCGCGCTTCTTCACCGCGTTGCCGCGATTGTTCGACGCGTCGAGCAGCTCGCCCGACAGGCGCGCGGCCATCGTCGTCTCGCTGCGGTTGCGCGCCGCGGTGATCAGCCAGCGGATCGCCAGCGCCTGCGCGCGGTCGGGGCGGACCTCGACGGGGACCTGATAGGTCGCACCGCCGACGCGGCGGCTGCGGACCTCGATGCTCGGACGGATGTTGGCGAGCGCTTCGTGGAACACGCCGAGCGGTTCCTTCTTCGCGCGGGCCTCGACCGATTCGAGCGCGCCATAGACGATGCGTTCGGCGACGGACTTCTTGCCGTCGAGCATGACGCTGTTCATGAACTTGGACAGCACGACATCCCCGAAACGGGGATCGGGCAGGATTTCGCGACGTTCGGGACGGCGACGACGAGCCATGGGATATTCCTTTTACGATCTTTCGCTTCAAACTGTTTTCCGGCGAAAGCCGGAATCCAGGAGCGAGTTTAAACCAAACCTTGCGATCGGGGTCGGGGTCTGAATCCCGGATAAAATCGCTGATGGCGATTTTTCCAGGATGACCCGTCCCCCGGACGGGTCACTTCGGCCGCTTCGCGCCGTACTTCGAACGGCTCTGCTTGCGGTCCTTCACCCCCTGGGTGTCGAGCACGCCGCGCAGGACGTGATAGCGCACGCCGGGAAGGTCGCGCACACGGCCGCCGCGGATCAGCACGACGCTGTGTTCCTGCAGGTTGTGGCCTTCGCCGGGGATGTAGGAGATGACCTCCCGCTGGTTGGTCAGGCGAACCTTGGCCACCTTGCGGAGCGCCGAGTTCGGCTTCTTCGGGGTCGTCGTATAGACACGGGTGCAAACGCCGCGCTTCTGCGGGTTCGCTTCCATCGCCGGGACCTTGGACTTCGCCTTCTGCGGCGTCCGGCCCTTGCGGACCAGCTGGTTGATCGTGGGCATGAATGCTTCACCTTTTCGTGTCCGCATCCTTCCGTTTCAGGGGGGGGAGCGAACGGTTACTGTACCGCGGTGGATGAAGCTTCGTCCCGTCGTGAGAAAGGCCGACCTGATAACAGCAAAAGACCCCGGCGGATCGCTGCGATCTTCCGGAGGCTCCATCCGCGCCAGCAATGTTCAAGCGCTGTTGTGACTCGAAAGGACGGACATCCGCCGTTTTCGAACCGGGCGCCCCTAGCGGCGATTCCCCTGCCGGTCAAGAAGAACCGTCTTGCGCCGATCGCGTCGCTGACGGCTTGTCGGCGCGCCATTCCGCCGATAGCCCCGTCGCATGACCGCGACGCGCCACGCCAGCTTTGCCCGGCACGTCGCCGCCGACGCGCGGCTGCTGATCCTCGGCAGCCTGCCCGGCGCGCGCTCGCTGGCCGAGCGGCAATATTATGCGCATCCGACCAACCAGTTCTGGCGCCTGCTCGGCGCGGTGATCGACCGGCCGCTCGCGCTGCTGCCCTACGATCAGCGGCTCGCCGCGCTGCGCGCCGCGCACATCGGCCTGTGGGACGCGATCCACAGCGCCGAGCGGCGGACCAGCAGCGACGGCGACATCCGCGAGGCACGGCCGCACGATCTCGCCGCGCTGGTGGCAACGCTCCCCGATTTGCGCATGATCGGATTCAACGGCGGCAAGGCTGCGGCGATCGGACGGCGGCAATTGCCGCCGCTGCCCGGCGTGACGCTGATCGACCTGCCGTCGAGCAGCGCCGCCCACACCATCGGCTTCGACGCGAAGCTCGCGCGCTGGCAGGCGCTCCGCGCCGCGCTTGCCGCCGCCGCCCCGAAGCCCTAAGCGCCGCGCCATGGCCCCGCCCCCTCCTCCGCCCATCGACCATATCGACAGCTGGATCTTCGATCTCGACAACACGCTCTACCCGCCGTCGGCGAAGCTGTTCGACCTGATCGACGCGCGCATGGGCGCCTTCATCATGCGGCTGCTGGGCTGCGACGCCGCGGAGGCGCGGCGGGTGCAGAAGCTTTATTTCCACGATCACGGCACGACGATGGCGGGGCTGATGCGCCATCACGGTGTCGATCCCGAGAATTTCCTGACCGATGTCCACGCCATCGCGCTCGACCGCATCGGCCCCGACGCGCGGCTGCGCGCCGGGCTCGCGCGGCTGCCGGGGCGGCGGCTGGTGTTCACCAATGCCGATGCCGACTATGCCGCGCGCGTGCTCGACGCGCGCGGGATCGCCGACCTGTTCGACGGCATCTGCGACATCCGCGTCACCGGCTATGCGCCCAAGCCCGACACCGCCGCCTATACGGCGATGATCGGCCATCTCGGCGTCGACCCGGCGACCAGCCTGTTCGTCGAGGACATGACGCGCAACCTGACCCCGGCGAAGGCGCTGGGAATGACCACCGTGTGGCTGGACAACGGCAGCGAAAGCGGCCATCGCGACCACCGGCCGGAGCATGTCGATTTCCACGTCACCGACATCGCCGACTGGCTCGACAGCTTGCCGCAATCTTGGGGATTTTCATGACGACCGACCTGCAAAAGACGATCGAGGCCGCCTGGGATGCGCGCGACACGGTGGGTGTAACGACGCGGGGCCCGATGCGCGAAGCGGTCGAGGCGGCGCTCGGCGGGCTCGACGACGGCAGCCTGCGCGTCGCCGAGCGCGACGATGCCGGAACATGGCAGGTCAACCAGTGGCTGAAGAAGGCGGTGCTGCTCTCCTTTCGTCTCAATGACATGGCGCTGATCGAGGGCGGCCCCGGCGGTGCGACCTGGTGGGACAAGGTGCCGTCGAAATTCGCCGGCTGGGGCGACAACCGCTTCCGCGACGCGGGCTTCCGCGCGGTGCCGGGCGCGATCGTCCGCCACGGCGCGCATATCGGCAAGGGCGCGGTGCTGATGCCCAGCTTCGTCAACATCGGCGCGCGCGTCGGCGAAGGGACGATGGTCGACACCTGGGCGACGGTGGGAAGCTGCGCGCAGATCGGCGCGGGCGTCCACCTGTCGGGCGGCGCCGGGATCGGCGGCGTGCTCGAACCGCTGCAGGCCGGCCCGGTGGTGATCGAGGACGGCGCCTTCATCGGCGCCCGCGCCGAGGTTGCCGAAGGGGTGATCGTGCGCGAGGGCGCGGTGCTGTCGATGGGCGTCTACCTCGGCGCATCGACCAAGATCGTCGACCGCGCGACGGGCGAGGTTTTCGTCGGCGAGGTGCCCGCCTATGCGGTGGTCGTCCCCGGCTCGCTGCCCGGCAAGCCGCTTCCCGACGGCAGCCCGGGTCCGTCGCTCTATTGCGCGGTGATCGTCAAGCGTGTCGATGCGCAGACGCGCGCCAAGACCGCCATCAACGAGCTGCTGCGCGACTGACGCCGTACCGCTCCGCCCGCCGCCCGTCGACGCCCGATGGGCGTTGGTAGACAAGCGCGTGCACCCTCCCTATTGCGAACTATTCGCATGAAGCGCGCGACCTCCTCGTCGAGGGCTGCGACGGGGGAGGAAAAGTGCCAGCCTGGATTCGCATCTCTTCGATCGCCGTGACGGCGTCGTTGTCCGCCCTGCCCGCCGCCGCGCAGGAGGTGACGGGCGACGACCCGCCGCCGATCGCCACGCCCGTCGCGGGCGCGCAGCGCTACACGCCCGGCGATCTCGCCCGGTTCGCACCGCGCACCGCGCTCGACATGGTCGAGAAGGTTCCCGGCTTCCTGATCGTCACCGGCACCAACGGTGGCGAGCGCGGGCTGGGGCAGGCGACCGAGAATGTGCTGATCGACGGCGAGCGGATCGCCAGCAAGGCGACCGACGCGCGCACCGCGCTGGCGCGCATCGCCGCCAGCGATGTCGCGCATATCGACATCGTCGACGGCGCCAGCCTGAACGTGCCGGGGCTGACCGGACAGGTCGCCAATGTCGTCCTCGTCGCCGGCCGCCAAGGCGGCGGCGGCTTCAAGACGACGCTGCGCTGGCAACCCGAATGGCGGTCGCGGCTCGCGAACAACTGGCTGAACGGCGAGATTTCGACCACCGGGCGGATCGGCGGCACCGGCGTGACGCTGAGCCTGAAGAACGAGGCGACGCGGCAGGGGCATTGGGGGCCGGAGCGCGTGTTCGACGGCGCCGGCGCCCTGCGCTTCGTGCGCGACGAGCATGCCAGCTATTATAACGATCCGCCGCGCCTGTCGGCGGCGCTGACGCGCACGACGGCGAACGGCAACAAGTGGAACGCCAGCGTCGGCGGGCAATTGCAGCGGATCGACAACCGCACCCGCGGCGAATCGGTCCAGCCGGGCATCGGCCGGGTCGACGAGCTGTTCACCGTGACCGAGGACGAATATAACTACGACATCGGCGGCGATTACGAACTCGGTCTCGCCGGCGGGCGGCTCAAGCTGATCGCCCTCTACCGGTTCGAGCACAGCCCCTTCGTCGATACCTTCATCGTCGATCGCGCGGTGGGCGGGCGCAGCGGCGAACGCTTCAGCCAGACCGCCGACGAAGGCGAATCGATCCTGCGCGGCGAATATGGCTGGCGCACCGCCGGCGGCACCGACTGGCAGGTCGCGCTCGAAGGCGCCTACAACACGCTCGACGTCGATGCCGAATATGCGCTGCTCCAGGCCGACGGCAGCTTCCTTCCCGTCGCCTTCGGCGGCGAGCGGACCGAGGTCGAGGAAAGACGCGCCGAAGCGTCGCTGACCTGGGGCCGGGCGCTGGCGCCCAACCTGACCGCGCAGCTCAACCTCGCCGCCGAATATAGCGAACTGACCTCGTCGGGGCCGGGCGGGCTGACGCGGCGCTTCGTCCGGCCGAAGGGCAAATTCGCGCTCGCGTGGAAGGTCGGGCCGGCGACGACGATCAACTGGCTGCTCCAGCGCCGCGTCGACCAGCTCGACTTCTTCGATTTCGCCAGCTCGGTCGACGTCGCGAACAATCAGGGGAACACGGGCAACGGCGAACTCGTCCCGCCGATCGTCAACCGCACCGAGCTGGAAGTGGTGCAGGACATGGGTCGCTGGGGCCATGCGTCGATCGCTCTCGCCTATGCCTATGCGCAGGATCTGGTCGACCAGATCCCGCTGTCGCCGACCGAGGAGGGGCGCGGCAACCTGCCGCCCGCGCATCTCTATCGCATCACGACCAAGGGGACGCTGCTGCTCGATCCGCTGGGGTGGCGCGGCGCGCGGATCAACGCCGACGTCACCTGGCGGCGCAACCGCGTGCGCGACCCGCTGACCGGCGCGTGGCGAGAGCAGAGCTTCGGGCAGGATTATATCGCCGACCTCAGCCTGCGCCACGATGTGCCGGGAACCGATTTCGCCTGGGGCGGCGGCTATTCGGACGAGCGCCTCAGCCCCGGATTCCGGCTCGATACGATCCGGCGCGAATATACCGCCGGCCCGTTCGTCACCGCCTTCGTCGAGCACAAGAATGTCGCGGGCTTCACCGTCAAGCTGTCCTACCGCAATCTCGCGGAGCAGAAGGACGGCTACGACCGCACCGTCTTCGTCGGCCGGCGCGACGGCCCCGTCGCCTTCGGCGAAAGCCGGCGCCGCGCCTATGGCCGCTATTTCCAGCTCACCGTGACGGGCCAGATATGATCCGTCCCGTTCGCGGCGCGGGGCCGGCTCAGCGCTCGCTCAGATAATAGCGTTCGCCCGGCGTCAGGTCGGCCGCCAGATCATAGACGATCGGCTGGCCGGTCGGGATTTCGAGGCCGGTGATGTCGGCGTCCGAAATGCCCGACAGATGCTTGACCAGCGCGCGCAGGCTGTTGCCGTGCGCCGAGACCAGCACCGTCTTTCCGGCCTTGAGTTCGGGCACGATCGCGCTTTCGTGATAGGGCAGGACGCGCGCGATCGTATCCTTCAGGCTTTCGGTCGCGGGCACCGCGATCCCGGCATAGCGCGGATCGTGCGACAGGTCCCACGGCGAGCCCGGGTCGAGCGGCGGCGGCGGGACATCGAAGCTGCGGCGCCAGATCTTCACCTGATCGTCGCCGTGCTTCGCCGCGGTCTCGGCCTTGTCGAGCCCGGTCAGCCCGCCATAGTGGCGCTCGTTGAGGTGCCAGTCCTTGGTGACCGGCAGCCACAGCCGCCCCATCGCCTCGAGCGCGAGGTTCATCGTCTTGATCGCGCGCGTCTGGACCGAGGTGAAGCCGACGTCGGGCGCGATGCCCTTCGCCTTCATCAGCTCGCCCGCCGCCCACGCCTCGGCCGCGCCCTTTTCGGTCACATCGACATCCCACCAGCCGGTGAAGCGGTTTTCGAGGTTCCACTGCGACTGGCCGTGACGGATGAGGATGAGCTGCGGCATGGTCTGTCCTTCGGCTGGAGGGGATTCGCGGCCCCCTTAGCGCGGCTTTTCGCGGAACGCCAATGCCCCCTTGAAATGGTTTCGGCCGTTACCAGATTGATCGCATCCGGTCGCCGGAACGGGACCGGACGGTGGCCGCGGCGGGTTTTGCCGCAGCCCCATGACTTCGCTTGGAAAGGAAGGAATGACCCATGCGCAACAGCTTTGACTGGACCCCCTATCGCCGCTCGACCGTCGGTTTCGACCGGCTGTTCGATTTCCTCGAGAACAGCGGCTCGGCGGAGAATTATCCGCCCTTCGACATCGAGAAGGTCGCCGACGATCATTTCCGCATCACCATCGCGGTCGCCGGCTTCAAGGAAGACGAGATCGACATCACCGCGCAGCAGAACATGCTGGCGATCACCGGCCGCAAGGCGCCGACCAGGGAAGGCGAGGAGCGCAGGCTGCTCTACAGCGGCATCGCGACACGCGCCTTCGAGCGCCGCTTCCAGCTCGCCGACTTCGTGCGGGTGGACCGTGCCGACCTCGCCGACGGGCTGCTGACCATCGACCTGGTGCGCGAGGTGCCCGAGGCGATGAAGCCGCACAAGATCGCGATCGGCGACAGCAAGCCGACGCTGGTCGAGGACGGCAGCAAGCAGGCGGCCTGACCCGCCCGCTCATACCCTTGTGCCCCCTCCCTCTCGGGGCATGACGAACGGGGCCCGGAAGACCGGGCCCCGTTTTCACATCTACAGCATCCGGTCGAGCGTCTCGAGGCAGGCGCGCGCCAGCAGCTTGGACCGGTCGGGCGACCAGCCCTGCACCGGGTCGGGCAGGTCGCGGTTGTCCTTGAACGGCATCTCGATCGTCATCGACACCGCGCCATGGCGTTCGGCGAGCTGGGTCGTCGACATCGACAGATTCGCCTGCCCCGGCGCCGAACTCTCATACCCCAGTTCGGTCTGGAAATCGGGCGTCGCGGCGGCGAGCGCGGCCTGGAAGGCGAGGAATTTTTCCTGCTGTTCGGGCTTCAGCGACGGAATGCCCTCGAACCCCGCGAGGAAGACCGCGGGAATCGCCTCGTCGCCATGGACGTCCATCGCCCAGTCGACCCCCGATTCGTCCATCGCATTGCGGACGCACAGCACCTCGGGGCTGCGTTCGGCGGACGGCGCGTGCCATTCGCGGTTGAGGTTCACCCCGGCATGGTTGGTGCGCAGGTGGCCGCGGCGCGAGCCGTCGGGATTCATGTTGGGCACGATGTGGAAACGGCACTTGCGCCGCAGCGAGCGGCCGTGCGGGTCGGCGGGATCGGTGAGCATGTCGAGCGCGCCCTCCATCCACCATTCGGCCATGCTCTCGCCCGGATGCTGGCGCGCATAGAGCCAGACCTGCACCGGCCCCTCGCCCATTTCGAGGCAGTCGATCGGCTGCCCCTCCAGGCTGGTGCCGAGGCAGCGATAGGCGACGCCTTCGCATTCGGCGGCCGAGGCGATCAGGTCGTGGTGCCGCTCCATCGAATAGGGCGCGAAATAGGCGATCCACAGCAAGGGCCCCTCGGCCGTGTGGCGGATCGTCAGCGTCCCCGCATCATAGCCGGTATCGAGCCGGAACCAATGCTCGCGGTCATAGCTCGCGCAGGCGGCATAGCCCGGCCAGCCGTCGGGATAGGCCGAATCGGCCAGGCCGGTGATCGCCAGGTCGAGCGCATCGCCCGCGGCGCAGGCGACGCGGAAATGGAACCACTGGAAAAAGTCGGACTCGCGATCCTTGCGAATCGAGAGGCGGGCGGACGTGCCGGCGAGCGACTCCACGACGATATTGCCGCTGTCGAAAGCGGCGTTGATGCTGATGGTCATGGCACCGTGATAGTGCGTCCCGATTCGCCGGGGAACCCCCTGAATAGGGCCTCCGCCAGTTTGGCCGCGGCAAGCGACGGCTGCGCCGCGGGCGCCTTCACCGGCACCGCGGTCAGCGCGCGCCCTTCCCACAAGGCCTGCCCGCTCGCCCCGTCGTCGATGCGCACGCTGAGCTGCAGATCCTGCATCTGCCGCGCGCCCCCGCCGAGGTTCAGGCCGATGCCCAGCCCGACGCCCGAGCCGTAGCTGCCCGTCGAGCCGCCGACGCCGACCGACACCGGCGACCGCTTGCCCGCGGTCTGCCGGTCGCTGCGGTCGAAGCCGATGCGGACCTTCAGCGGCGCGGCCGCACCCGAATCGGCCGCGACCAGCCCCAGAAGCTCCAATTGCCGCTCGACCGCGGTGCGATAGCTCGCCCATTCGAGCGACGGCTGCGCCGAACCGATCGTCGCCGCCGGATCGCCGAGCGGCGCGGGATCGACGGCATAGCGCGTCCCCGGCGCCCAGCCGGCGGCGGCATTGGCGTGAAAGCGGGTGACCTCGACCGGCGGCACCGCCGTTGCGCAGCCACCGAGAGCAAGCGCCGCTGCGGTCAGCAGGGCGACGGAAGAAAGACGCGTCATCGCCGCACCATGCGCGATGAAACATGGCTTGGCAATGAACGGCGCGCAGCGGTGGACGGCCGGATCGAATATGGCCGCAAAGACCCCTCTCCCCTCCCGCAAGCGGGAAGGGCAGCGAGGCTTGCGAACTCGTTCGCTAGCCGCAGCGGGGTGGGCCTTGGTCTCGCCGCCGGCCACCCCCGACCCCTCCCGCAAGCGGGAGGGGAGAAGACGGCCGCATCGAACCCGAACGGACCCGCTGCCCATGCAGCGGCGCCCGGTCCGTCTCAGCGATAGAAGATGTGATTGTCGATCGCGGCGATGCGCGTCTTGCGCCAGCCAGGTGAAACGTGGCGCGCGTGGAAGAAGAGCGCGCCCGGCGCGCGGTTCGACCAGCTGCCGTCGCGGGCGATCTGCGCGATCGCGACCGCGTTCGCCCATTGCGCGCCTTCGCGGATCTTCGGCATCCGGCCGCCGCGGACGAAGCTGAACTGGCTCTTCTGATGGACGACGCCGCACAGGCTGGTCGGGAAACGGCCCGACTTGGCGCGGTTGATCACGACATGCGCGACCGCGAGCTGGCCGGCGAGCGATTCGCCGCGCGATTCGAAATAGACCGCCCCGGCAAGGCAGCGCAGTTCGGGATCGAGCTCGGCCGGGCGCGGCGTCGCCGCGACCAGCGCGGCGAGCGAATCGGCCTGCGGCGCCGGCTCGTCCTGTTCGTCGATCGTCTCGGGGGCTTCGACCGGAGAAACCGGATCGGTCGAAGCTGTCGCCATCTCCGCTTCCGGCGCATCGGCGGCGGGCAGGGTGATGGCGGGCGGGCTCGCGTCGGCGATCAGGTCGCTCGCGAAACCCGGTTCGGCCAGAACCAGCATGGCAAGGGCGGTCATGCCCACGGCGGCCGTGCTGGCGGCGTTCAGAATGCGACTCATAAGGTCCGTCAAAAGGGCGGCTGAGGAACCGAACCATGACAAACAGGTGGGGGGTCATCGACCCGATACCGCCTGCGGTCCTCATCCGACTGCGTGTCCGAACCGTTCGACCGGGCGCGCCGGACAAACCGATGCAACCCGCGGGACGACCTACGCGTTAAACGTGCGGGCGACCTATTGTGCGGTGCAACAGAGTCAAGTTAACGCGCCCCACTCCGCGACGAGTCGTGGCGCATCCGCGATATCCAGTTCGACGATCCACAGGTCGGGATCGGCCTTTCGCCGCCGCTCGCAATAGTTTTCGCGGTCTTCACCATCGGCCGGTCCGACCGCTTCCCAGCGATAGCCGCCATCGAGCGCGAAGCGCCGTTCGAGCAGCGGGCCCGGCCGGCCGCGATCGCTGCACTGGACCAGGATCGCCCCCGCATCGGCATCGCCGCGCGCGAGGACGGCCGCGAAACCGCCCGCCGCCTGCGCCTCGCGCAGCAGCAGGTCGACGAGGAAGCGGCTTTTCAGCCGCGGCATCGGATCGGCCGGGAACGATAGCGGGCGCCGCCGGATGCCGCCGGTTTCTGGCAAGGAAACGTTCCCAGGCGAAAGCCGGGGTCCACGTATCGCAGCACGACATCGACCGGATTCCGGCCTTCGCCGGGAAGCACGCGCTTGCGGGCCCGCAAGCCGTATGGGCCGGCGCCGACGGCGTCAGGCCGCGTCGCGCGTTTCGGTGTCGGCGAGCAGCGCATAGAGCGCTTCGTCATTCTTGGCGCCGCGCAGCCGTTCGGCGACCTTTTCGTCGCGCAGCATCCGCGACACGCCCGCCAGCGCCTTCAGATGATCGGCGCCGGCGTCGAGCGGCGACAGCAGCACGAACAGCAGGTCGACGGGCAGGCCGTCGACCGACTGGAAATCGATCGGCCGCGCGAGTTGCAGGAACAGGCCGCGCACCCCCGACAGGTCGGCCAGCTTGGCGTGCGGCAGCGCGATGCCGCGCCCGAAGCCGGTCGAGCCGAGCCGTTCGCGTTCGAGCAGCGCTTCGCTCACCTCGCCGGCGTCGAGCCCGAGCGCGCGGCTCGCAAGATCGCCGATGTAGGGAAAAAGCGCCTTCTTCGAATCGAGCTGGACGTGCGCGCGCACCGTCGCGGGATAAAGAAGGGAAGAAAGGTTCATCGGTCTTGTCAAATCTGCATGGTCGCGGGGCAACGCCGTCCCGCCGTCCTGATGGCAACGATCACGGATCGGTCGTAAGGCCCCGCCATCCGGGTTCAGGGCTTCGTTGGGCGCGGCCCTTAGGCCGGATGGCGGAGAAAATCCAGCCCCTATTGCGGTTCGACCCATCCGATCGTGCCGTCGGAGCGGCGATAGACCATGTTGTAGGTGTCGGTCCGGCTGTTGAGGAACAGCAGCGCATTGGTGTTGCGAAGGTCGAGCATCATCACCGCGTCCGACACGCTGCTGGTCGGCACGTCGACGCGCGTTTCGGCGATGATCGCCGGGGCGTCGCCCGCTTCCTCCTCCTCGCTGCCGGCCTCGAACACGGTGTAGCCGGCATTGCCCCGGATCTCGTCGAGGGTCGGCGACGGCTGCGTCGGCGTGCCGCGATCCTTGAGCCGTCGCATATAGCGCCTCAACTGCTTCTCGATGCGCTCGGCCGCATTCTCGAACGCGACATGCGCATCCTGCGCCTGTCCATGACCTTTCAGGACCAGCCCCTGCATCACATGCGCGACGATGTCGCACTGGAAGCTGTCGTGCGGCCCCTTGCCGAAAATCGCATGCGCGCCGATCGCTCGAGAGAAATATTTGTCGGCAATCGCGTTCATCCGGTCCGAAACACGCGCTTGCAGCGCTTCACCGGTTTCGATCTGGTGGCCAGAGACGCGGATTTCCATCTTTCTTCTCCTTCCAGTGTCGGTGACGGCGCTGGGAGCCGCCGTCACGGGCTATCGTGCCACAAAGGTTGATTGAGTGCGGCAACGAATTCGGCATGGCGCGCCAGCTCGGCCGCGGTGGCGGCGTGCGCGCGCGGCTCGCGAAACGGGCGGGACGGCGCGGCGGGTCGCATCGACAGGCCCGCCGCCATCGCGGCGGACTCGGCGCCCAGACCAAGCCCGATCTGCCGGCCGCCGGTCATCTCGATATAAAGATGGGCGAGCAGCTCGGCGTCGAGCAGCGCGCCGTGCTTGATGCGGTGGCTGCGGTCGATGCCGTAGCGGGTGCAGAGCGCGTCGAGGCTGTGCTTGGCGCCCGGATGCAGCTTGCGCGCCATCTGCACCGTGCAGCACATGCGGGCGAGGTCGAGCGCCGGGCGCCCGGCGCGTTCGAGTTCGGCGTTGATGAAGCCGAAGTCGAAGACGGCGTTGTGCGCGATCATCGGCGCGTCGCCCAGGAATTCGAGCAGCTCGTCGGCGCGAGCGGCGAACAGCGGCTTGTCGGAAAGGAACTGGATCGACAGGCCGTGCACCGCCTCGGCCTCGGGCGGCATGTCGCGTTCGGGATGGAAATAGGCGTGGAAGGTTCGGCCCGACTCGCGGCGATCGACCAGCTCGATGCATCCGATCTCGACCAGCCGATGTCCCGATCTGGGGTCGAGCCCCGTGGTTTCCGTATCGAAGATTATCTCGCGCATCTGATGATCCAATCTGGACCCTATCGGGCGCGGAAACAAGAGGTGATGGCCCGAATCTGGCGATGCGTCTCGCTTTTCGGACGGCCGGTTTCGATGACGAAGTCGGCGCGCGCGCGCTTGACCCGGTCGGGCACCTGCAGATGGCGGATCGCCTTGAATTTGGCGTTGGTCATGCCGGGCCGGCGCAGCACGCGCTTGCGCTGCATCCACAGCGGCGCGGAAACGACCGCGATCGCCCCGACGCGGTGCCAGCCGCCCTTTTCGAACAGCAGCGGGATGTCGAGCACGACGACGGGACGCGCGCGATGCCGCGCCAGGAAGCGCTTCTGCGCGCGGCCGACCGCGGGGTGGACGATCGCCTCGAGCGCCGCGAGTTCGTGCGGGTGGCCGAGGACGCGCGCGCCCAGCTTCTGCCGGTCGACCCCGCCCGGCCCGGTGGTGCCGGGAAAGCGCGCCTCGATCGCCTCCACCAGCGCGCCGCCCGGACCCTGCAGCCGGTGCACCTCGGCGTCGGCGTCGAACACCGGCACGCCCTCGCGCTCGAACATCGTCGCCGCGGTCGACTTGCCCATGCCGATCGACCCGGTGAGGCCGAGGATGAAGGGACGGCGCAGCCGCGAGCCGGGGCGCTTGTAATGCGTCATGCGGTCAGCAGCGCGCGCAGTTCGTCGTCGCGGCCCTCGGGCGGCGGGCGGCCGAAGAACAGCTCGAAGGCGAGCGCCGCCTGCCCGATCAGCATGTCGAGCCCGTCGACCGTGTCGAGCCCGCGCGCCTCGGCGGCCGCAAGCAGCCCGGTCCGCAGCGGCGCATAGACGAGATCGTAGACGATCGCTCCCTCGGGCAGCGGCGCCAGGTCGAGGTCGAGCGGCGGCTGGCCGATCATGCCGAGGCTGCTCGCATTGACGAGCAGCGCCGCCGGCGGCAGCGGCGCGTCGAGCGCGACGACGTCGCCCTTG
This sequence comes from Sphingopyxis sp. SCN 67-31, assembly GCF_001725095.1. Classification (NCBI taxonomy): domain Bacteria; kingdom Pseudomonadati; phylum Pseudomonadota; class Alphaproteobacteria; order Sphingomonadales; family Sphingopyxidaceae; genus Sphingopyxis; species Sphingopyxis sp. SCN 67-31. The sequence goes on from NZ_MEFH01000070.1 coordinate 18,979, forward strand.
AGCCCGAAGGCCGCGAGCAGGCCCATCGCCTTGAGCGGCGAGCGGTTGAGGATGGTGACCGGCCCGACCTTCGCCCGTGCCAGCGCGAACAGCACCGCATGCGCCGCTCCGCCGGCGCCGACGACCGCGACCGGCGCGCCCTCGAGGTCGAGTTCGGCAAGCGGCGCATAGAAGCCGGCGGCGTCGGTGTTGGTGCCGATCAGCGCGCCGTCGGGCTGGCGCACCACCGTGTTCATCGCGCCGATGGTGCCGCGGATATTGCCGGGGTCGTCGACCAGATCCATCACCGCGACCTTGTGCGGAATGGTGACGTTGCAACCGCGCCAGTCGGGATCGGCGCGGCGCTCGGCGATATAGGCGGCAAGGCCGTCGGGGCGGACGTGCGCGCGCCGGTAATCGCCCGCGATGCCCAGCGCCTCCAGCCAGAAGGTGTGGATCAGCGGCGACTTCGAATGCGCGATCGGATCGCCAATCACCTCCGCATAAGGGGGGGCAGGGGGGATTCCGCTCATGCCGGCGCCAGCCCGGCCGCGCGCAGCCATGCCATCAGCGGCAGCATCGGCATGCCGACGATGGTCCAGGGGTCGCCTTCGACCCGGTCGAACAATTGCACGCCCGCTCCCTCTATCTCGTAACAGCCGACGGTCCAGCGGATGCTGTCCCAGTGGCGCGCCACATAGGCGGCGATGAAGCCCTCCGACAAGGGGCGCATCCACAGCTTCGCCTCGCCGACCGCGCGCCACACCGGCGCGCCGTCGCGCGCGGCGACCGCGGCGCTGAACAGCCGGTGCCGCGTTCCCGCCATGCGGCGCAGGTGCGCGGCCGCCTCCTCCGGGCTTTCGGGCTTGGTCAGCATCGTCCCGTCGTCGAGCGCGAGGGTCGAATCGGCGCCGATCACCGTGACGCCGGGCAGCCGCGCCGACACCTTGATCGCCTTTGCCTCGGCCAGCGCGTCGGCGATGTTGCGCGGCGTCTGCCCGGCCGCGCGCAGCGACGCGGTCAGCGCCTCCTCGTCGACATGCGCGGGGGTGGCCTCGAACGCCAGCCCGGCGGAGCGCAGCATCGCGGCGCGCCCGCTGCTCTGCGAGGCGAGGACCAGTTCCGTCATGCGGCGCGCCCCGCGCGATCCTCGGCGAGCTGGATCACCGCCGCGGCGGTCTCCTCGATCGACCGGCGCGTCACGTCGATCACCGGCCAGTCGTTGTCGGCGAAGATGCGGCGGGCATAGGCGATCTCGGCCTTCACCCGTTCCTCGTCGACATAGGCGGTCTCGGGCACCTGATTCAGCGACAGCAGCCGGTTGCGCCGCACCTGCACCAGCCGGTCGAAGCTGGTCGTCAGCCCGACGACCAGCGGGCGCTTCAGCGTGAACAGCGCCTCGGGCGGCGGCGATTCGGGGACGATCGGGATGTTCGCGGTCTTGTAGCCGCGATTGGCGAGATAGATGCTCGTCGGCGTCTTCGACGTGCGCGACACGCCGGCGAGCAGGATGTCGGCTTCCTCCCAATTGTCCCAGCCGATGCCGTCGTCGTGCGCGACGGTGAACTGGATTGCCTCGACCCGCGCGAAATAGGCCGCGTCGAGCACATGCTGCCGTCCGGGGCGCGCCTTCGCTTCCTGTCCCAGCATCCGCGACAGCGCATCGGTGACCGCGTCGAGCGCCGGGACGAGCGGCAGCCCCTGCGCGCCGGCGCGCCGCTCGAGGCTCGCGCGCAGGTCGCCGTTGACCAGCGTGAACAGGATCATCCCCGGGCTCGCCTGCACCTCCGCCATGATGCGGTCGAGATGCGATTCGGATCGGACCATCGGCCAGAAATGGCGCACCACCTCGACATCGTCGAACTGGGCGATCGCCGCCTTGGCGATATTTTCGAGCGTCTCGCCGGTGGAATCGGATATGAGGTGCAGGTGGAGCCGGTCCATCGCCCTTCTTGTCCCCGCGCCGCCGGAAAAGGCAAGCGGCGAAGCATCGCGGGCCGGCTGTGGACAAGTCCGGCACAAGCCGGGGGGCGAAGCGGGACAGCGATTCCATCCCCGGCCGCGCCGATTCCGTCCCGCCGTTTATCCACAGGGGACGAATCTTGTCCACAGGCTGTGAAGAACGGGGACGACCGCCACCGACTCCGCGGCGGGCGGCGGCGGCCGGGGAGTCAAGATGTTGGCAAAAGGGGCGCTGGCGCCTAAAGCGCACTTATCCGCCCGCCAACAATCCACCACAATCCATTTATACTTGTTTTGATAGAAGAAAGAGGGGCCGCGTGAAGGCGACACCGAAGAGCTTGCTGGCGACGCTGCGCGGGGTGCGGCAGGAACGGCCGCCGCTGTGGCTGATGCGCCAGGCGGGCCGCTATCTCCCCGAATATCGCGCCCTTCGCGAGACCAAGGGCGGCTTCCTCGAACTCTGCTACGATCCCGAGGCGGCGGCCGAAGTGACGCTGCAGCCGATCCGGCGCTTCGGCTTCGACGGCGCGATCCTCTTTTCCGACATCCTCGTCGTTCCGCACGCGCTCGGGCAGAATCTGTGGTTCGAGGCGGGCGAGGGGCCGCGGCTCGCGCCGGCGCTCGTCGACACGGCGCTCGCCGCGCTCGAAGCGGCGCCGCAGCGGCTCGACCCCGTCTATGCGACCGTCGCACGCGTCGCCGCGGCGCTGCCGCCGGAGACGAGCTTCCTCGGTTTCGCGGGCAGTCCGTGGACCGTCGCCACCTATATGGTCGCGGGGCAGGGGTCGAAGGACCAGGCCGCGGCGCGGCGCATGGCGTTCGGCGATCCCGCGGCCTTCCAGGCGATCGTCGACGCGATCGTCGAGCTCAGCGTCGCCTATCTGTCGGGACAGATCGAGCAGGGGGTCGAGGCGGTGCAGCTTTTCGACAGCTGGGCCGGCAGCCTGTCCCCCGCGCAGTTCGAACGCTGGGTGATCGCCCCCAATGCCGAGATCGTCCGCCGGTTGAAGGCGCTGCATCCCGATACGCCGGTCATCGGCTTTCCGAAGGGCGCGGGCGGCAAGCTCGCATCCTATGCGGACGAGACCGGCGTCGATGCGATCGGGCTCGACGAGACGGTCGATCCCGCCTGGGCCGATGCGGCGCTGCCCGCGCATCTGCCGGTGCAGGGCAATCTCGACCCGCTCGCGCTCGTCGCCGGCGGCGCGGCGCTCGACGCGGCGGTCGACCGCATCCTTGCGGCTTTCCCTTCGCGCCCCCATATCTTCAATCTGGGCCATGGCATCGTGCCCGACACGCCGATTGCCCATGTCGAACATCTGATCAGGCGCGTGCGAGGCGGGTAGGGCAATGACGGACTGGGTCGGATTTCTGGGGGCGACGATGCTGTGGATGAAGGCGGCGCATGTGATCTTCGTCATCTTCCTGATGGCGGGGCTGTTCATGATGCCGCGCTTCTTCATCTATCATCACCAGTGCGCGGTGGGGTCCGAAGAGGACCGCAAATGGATCGAGCGCGAGGACCGGCTGCGCCGGATCATCCTCAACCCCTCGATCATCCTCGTCTGGGTGTTCGGCCTGCTGCTCGCCTTCAACGGCGGCTATTGGAGCGAGGGCTGGTTCCACGGCAAGCTGCTGCTCGTGCTGCTGCTCTCCGGCTATCACGGCTGGCTGGTCGGCTATTTCAAGAAGCTGCGCAAGGGCGAGCGCCCGCTCAGCGAAAAGCGGCTCCGCCTGCTCAACGAGGTGCCCGGCGTCGCCGCGGCGATCATCGTCGTCCTCGTCATCGTCCGGCCCTGATCGGCAAGAGCAGGGAATCGCCGGCTACGATCGAGGGCTGGCCCCGCATTTATCGCACCCTGACCGTGTAGCGACGGTTCCCCGGCGAAAGCCGGGGTCCAGATGGCATGGCGTTGCAAGCGACGGCGACGCGGCCGAAGCCGTCGCCTCGCCTCGTCCGACGCGACCGCCATGCCGCCGCCCGATTGCCCCCGATCGACTTGGCCCGATTGACTTGGGCAAAAGCCGGATATAGGGGCCGATCAACCCCGTCCCGCGCGGGCGGCGCGTCGTGCGCCGATGCTATCGTGAACGGTCGTCCCCCGACCGGATAGGCGCATCCGGTGCGCTGAATTGCCATATCCCTGTCCCGAATTTCATTTCTGGAAAATCCATCCATGCATCTCAAAGAACTCAAGACCAAATCGCCCGCCCAACTCGTCGAAATGGCCGAGGAACTGGGCGTCGAGGGCGCATCGACGCTGCGCAAGCAGGACCTGATGTTCTCGATCCTCAAGGAACTCGCCGAAGAGGGCGAGGAAATCATCGGGTCGGGCACGATCGAGGTCCTGCCCGACAGCTTCGGCTTCCTGCGCAGTCCCGAGGCCAATTATCTCGCCGGCCCCGACGACATCTACGTCTCGCCGAACCAGGTCCGCAAACACGGTCTGCGCACCGGCGACACGGTCGAGGGCGAGATCCGCGCGCCGAAGGACGGCGAACGCTATTTCGCGCTCACCAAGCTGACCGCGGTCAATTTCGACAATCCCGAAGCGGTGCGCCACCGCGTCAATTTCGACAATCTGACGCCGCTCTATCCGAACCAGAAGCTGTCGCTCGACGCGCTCGACCCGACCGTCAAGGACAAGTCGGCGCGCGTGATCGACCTCGTCAGCCCGCAGGGCAAGGGCCAGCGCGCGCTGATCGTCGCGCCGCCGCGCACCGGCAAGACGGTGCTGCTGCAGAACATCGCCAAGGCGATCACCGACAATCATCCCGAGGTCTATCTGATCGTCCTGCTGATCGACGAGCGGCCCGAGGAAGTCACCGACATGCAGCGCAGCGTCAACGGCGAGGTCGTCTCCTCGACCTTCGACGAGCCCGCGACGCGTCACGTCCAGGTCGCCGAAATGGTGATCGAAAAGGCGAAGCGCCTCGTCGAGCACAAGAAGGACGTCGTCATCCTGCTCGATTCGATCACCCGCCTCGGCCGCGCCTACAACACCGTGGTTCCCAGCTCGGGCAAGGTGCTCACCGGCGGCGTCGATGCCAATGCGCTCCAGCGGCCGAAGCGCTTCTTCGGCGCCGCGCGCAACATCGAGGAGGGCGGCTCGCTGTCGATCATCGCGACCGCGCTGATCGACACCGGCAGCCGCATGGACGAGGTGATCTTCGAGGAGTTCAAGGGCACCGGCAACAGCGAGATCGTGCTCGACCGCAAGGTCGCCGACAAGCGCATCTTCCCCGCGCTCGACGTCGGCAAGTCGGGCACCCGCAAGGAAGAGCTGCTGGTCGAAAAGGACAAGCTGTCGAAGATGTGGGTGCTGCGGCGCATCCTCATGCAGATGGGCACCGTCGATGCGATGGAATTCCTGCTCGACAAGATCAAGGATTCGAAGACCAACGAGGATTTCTTCGAGTCGATGAACCAATAGGCCGCGCGGATGGCCGTCGTCGAACATGCGCTGCTTCCCGTTCGCACCGGAAGCGAGGCCGCGTTCGAGGCGGCCGTCGCGCAGGCGCGGCCGTTGATCGAGGCGTCGCCGGGCTTTATCTCGCTCGAGATCCGCCGTCCGGCGGGAACCGGACAGCCCTATCTGCTGTTGGCATTGTGGGAGTCGGTCGCCGATCATCGCGATGGCTTCCGCCAGTCCGACCGCTACCGGCAATGGCGTGCATTGCTGCATCCTTTCTATGACCCCGTTCCCGAGGTCAGCTATTTCGGAGACCCGCTGTGATCCTGGAAATCCTGGCCCAAGCAGGTGCCGTCGCCGCCACGGGCTTCGGCGGACCGGGCGGCATCTGGGCGCATATCGTCAACGATTTTTCGAACATCACCGAACCCGCGGCGCTGTCGGCCTTCCTGCAGGTGCTGATGATCGACATCGTGCTGGCGGGCGACAATGCGATCGTCGTCGGTGCGCTCGCGGCCGGCCTGCCGGCGGACCAGCGGCGCAAGGTGATCTTCATCGGCGTCATCGCGGCGCTGGTGCTGCGCATCGCCTTCGCGCTGATCGTCACGCAACTGATGCAGATCGTCGGGCTGATCTTCGTCGGCGGCCTGCTGCTGATCTGGGTGGCGTGGAAGATGTGGCGCGAACTGCGCGCCGGCGCCCATTCCGTGGGCTCGCCCGAGATCGAGGGCGACGAGCATTCGGGGCTGAAACCCGCGAAGAGCTTCCTCGGCGCCGCCTGGGCGGTCGCGATCGCCGACGTCAGCATGAGCCTCGACAATGTCCTCGCGGTCGCCGGCGCGGCGCGCGAGCATCCCGGCATCCTGATCGTCGGGCTGATCGTCGCCGTCGCGCTGATGGGCATCGCCGCCAACATCATCGCCAAATATATCGAGCGCTATCGCTGGATCGCCTATGTCGGGCTGGCGGTGATCCTCTATGTCGCGGTCAAGATGATCCACGAAGGCTGGGTCGACCCGAGCGTCGGCGTCGGCACGCTGTTCGGCTAGAGTGTTTTCAAGTCAGGTGGAATCACCTGACGACTCGGAAAACACGCTGCTCCATGGCCTGCGGGGATTCGGGTTTCGGCACGGTTTCTCTTTCTCGTCACCCTGAACTTGTTTCAGGGTCCATGGTCTGCCCTTCCCTTTTGCGCCGCCTTTCATTCAAGGACAGACGATGGGCCCGGATCGGGTCCGGGCAGGCTCTGAAACGAGTTGGCATATATGTTCTTCAGGCAGGTCAGGCGCTGTTCCCCGGCGAAAGCCGGGGTCCAGATGGCACAGCGCCGCCCCGCATGGACCCCGGCTTTCGCCGGGGAACAGTGACGTGTCGAAAAGGGGTCATTGCCAGACGAGTTTCGGGTGACGAGAAAGAGAAACCGTGCCGAACCCCGCATCCCCATAGGCCATGGAGCAGGCCGCCGCGCCGTTTCATCCTCTGCCGATGGCGGGCGATGCGATGGTGCCGATTGCGTGGATATTGGGACGCGGCGAGATGCTGGCCGTCGCCGCCATGCTCGATGCGGCAGGGATTATCGTCCATGTCGGCGGCGAGCATTATGCGAGCGTGTCGCCCGCGGTGCTGGCGATCGGCGGCTTTCGACTGACCGTTCCCGCCTGGCAGCATGAGGATGCCTCGGCGGTGCTGTCGGAGATGCTCGCGGCGCCCGCGCCCGAGCCCAACACTCATGCGGCGCGCGCTCTCGGGCGGTTCGCCTTGGCAGCGGCCGGGGCGCTGGCTCTGTTCTCGCTGCCGTCCCTGTTGGTCTTTGGCCTGAAACCCTTGCTCGCGATCCTTTCCGCGCCGCTGCTCCTGTTGCAGGTGCCGGTCAATGTGGAGGGACGGAGCGAATATCATTTGCGTGCGGGCCCTGCTTGAACCGGGTACCTTGAACCAGCCGCGATCGCGCCCATTTTGGTTTTCATGCCCCAACTCCACATGACCCGCGTCGCCGTCGGATGCCCCGATTATCCGGCACTCGCCGCGCGGATCGCGGCATGGGACGAGGGGGGCGAGGTGCGTTTCACGACGCGGATGCGGCCGAAGCGCGCCGACGAACTGATCGGCGGCAAGCTGCATTTCATCATCCGGCACACGCTCGTCGGCCGGGTCGAGATATTGCGCTTCGAGGATCGCACCGACGGGCGGCTCGATATCGTCTGCGTGGCGAAGCTCGAGCGCGTGCATCCGCAGCCGAAACGCGCGCATCAGGGCTGGCGCTACCTGGCCGACGCCGATGCGCCGGCGAGCGCCGAGGACGGCAGCGGCGTCGCCGACCTGCCGCCGCACCTCTACCGCGAACTGGCCCAGCTCAGCCTGATCTAGGGCGTCGAGCGTTAAATCCGGCGGTGACGCAGTTTGGATTAGGGAGGCGCAATTCCCTGTCTCGTCACCCCGGACTTGATCGGCACTTATCCCTTTTCGACAAGTCACTGTTCCCCCGCGAAAGCCGGGGTCCAGATGGCACGGCGCTACCACGCATGGACCCCGGCTTTCGCCGGGGAACAGCTCCCTACTTGTCTGAAGGATATATATCCCGACTTGATCCGGGTGACGATGAAAGCAAAATCACGCTCCTGCTTTCTCGTTACCGCCGGATTTAGCGCTCGATACTCCAGCCCTTATCCCGGCGTTCCCTCCATCGCCGCCTGAAAGCTGTCCGCGCGCGCCATCGCCCAATAGCGCGCACTTGCGACTGACCCCGGATCGTCGAGCAGGATGCCGCGCGGGTAGAAATTATAGATGCGGTCGATCGAATCCGAGCGCGCCGAATTGAGCCGTTCGTGCAGATGGTGCGGGCGGATCCGCCACGGGCTGTCGAGCCCCATCGCGCAACTGATGTCCCATAGCGCGGAAACGGTCGCGGCCTGGAAGCGGTGGACGCGGGCCGCCTTGTCCTCGACCACCAGCCCGCGCTGGCGGCCCGGGTCCTGCGTCGCGACCCCGGTCGGGCACAGATCGGTATGGCAGCGCAGCGACTGGACGCAGCCGAGGCTGAACATGAAGGCGCGCGCGGCATTCGACCAGTCGGCGCCGAGCGCGCAATGGACCGCGAGCCCGGCGCCCGAGTGGACCTTGCCCGACGCGGCGAGGCGGATCTCCTCCTTCAATCCGCAACCGACGAGCGCGTTGCGCACGAAGATCAGCCCTTCGCGCAGCGGCATGCCGACGCGGTTCGAGAATTCGACCGGCGCCGCGCCGGTGCCGCCTTCGGCGCCGTCGACGACGATGAAATCGAGCCGGATTCCGGTTTCGAGCATCGCCTTCATGACGGCATAGATTTCGTGCGGCTGGCCGACGCACAGCTTGATGCCGACGGGCTTGCCGCCCGACAGTTCGCGCAGCCTCGCGGCCCATTCGACCATCCCGATCGGGGTGGTGAAGGCCGAATGCGCGGCGGGGGAAATGCAGTCCTCGCCCTCCGGCACGCCGCGCGTCGCGGCGATCTCGGCGCTGACCTTGGCGCCGGGCAGCACGCCGCCATGGCCGGGCTTGGCGCCCTGGCTCAGCTTGATCTCGATCATCCTGACCTGATCGTCCTGCGCGCGGTCGCGGAACCGGCCGGGGTCGAAGCGGCCGGTCGCGTCGCGGCAGCCGAAATAGCCGCTGCCCAGTTCCCAGACGATGTCGCCGCCATGGATGCGGTGATAGGGGCTGAAGCCGCCCTCGCCCGTGTCGTGATAGAAGCCGCCCCGGCGGGCACCGAGGTTGAGCGCCTCGATCGCCTTCGCGCCGAGCGAGCCGAAGCTCATCGCCGAGATGTTGAGCAGCGCGGCGTCATAGGGCCGCGAACATTGCGCGGTGCCGACGCGCACCCGCTGCGTCCGGTCGGCGGCGACCACGGGCGCGATGCTGTGGCTCATCCATTCATATTCGTCCGAATAGACGTCGAGCTCGGTGCCGAAGGGATGCGCGTCGAGATCGCCCTTGGCGCGCGCATAGACGATGTCGCGCTCGCTGCGGGTGAAGGGGCGCCCGTCGAACGGGCTTTCGACGACATAGGCATAGAGGAAGGGACGCAGCGCCTCGAACAGCCAGCGGATATGCGCGATCAGCGGATAGTTGCGGCGCAGCGTATGGCGCCGCTGCCCGGCGTCGTACAAGGCGACGACGAGCAGCGGCACCCACAGGATCAACGTCCAGCGCGCCGGCCCCCACCACGCGGCAAGCGCGATCGCGGCGCAAAGGACGGGAAAGGCGATCCAGCGAAGCATCGGACGGCCGCGCGATCAGCCCGCCTGCGCGGCGAGCATCGCGGCCATTTTCTCCCATACCTTGTTGATGGCCTTGAGCGGGCGGACCATCACCTTGAAATCCTGTATCTTTCCTTCGTCGTTCCAGCGGATGATGTCGACGCCGTTGATATGGATGCCGTCGAGCTCGCTCGCGAACTCGAGGCAGGCCTGATCGCCGTCGACGATTTCGCGCAGATAGCGGAAATGCTCGCCGCCGAGCACATGGCTGGCGGCGTGCAGATAGGCGAAGACCGTGTCGCGGCCCTGCTGCGGCGTGTGGACGACCGGCGAATGGAACACCGCATCCTCGGCGAGCAGGTCGCGCAGCGCCTGCGGGTCGCCGCCGCCCGCCATATAGGCGTGCCAGGCGGCGAGCCCCGTAGGACCGCTCATGCCAGCGCCTCGGCGAAAAAGGCGCGGGTGCGCGCGTCGGCCTGCCCGGCGCCCTCGGCGTCGCGGCGATTGCCGCTGGTGGCGGCGAAACCATGGTCAAGACCGGGATAGTCGTGGAGCGTCACCTTGGGATGCGGGTCGAGCGCTTCGTGAATCTTCTGCTGCGCCTCGGGGCCGACGAAATGATCCGCGGTCGGAATATGCAGCATCAGCGGGTTCGAGATCGCGTGGCTTTCGTTCAGCATCGTATCGATCATCACGCCATAATAGCCGACCGACGCGTCGATATCGGTGCGCGCGGCCGCCATATAGGCGAGCCGGCCGCCCAGGCAGAAGCCGACGCAGCCGACCTTGTCGACGCCCTGATCGCGCAGCCAGCGGATCGTCGCCTCGATGTCCTTGACCCCGTCGTCGGCGTCATACTGGCCGAAATAGCCGAGCGCCTGCTGAAATTCGGGCTCGACGTCGGGATCGAGTTCGACCCCGGGGGCAAAGCGCCAGAAGATGTCGGGCGCGATGGCGAGATAGCCGAGCGCGGCCCAGTCGTCGACCTTCTGCCGGATGCCGCCATTGACGCCGAAAATCTCCGGAATCACGATGATGGCGCGCGAGCTTTCGGCGTCGGGGCGCGCGATATAGGCGGGAATCCGGCCCTCGCCGTCGAGTGCGGGGATTTCGGTGTTGGTTGCGGACATGGGAGGCCTCCTGACTCTTGCTTCTTGCCGGTGAAGAGGCGAAGCTAGCGGTCGCGGCAGCGCGGCTCAAGCCAAAGCGGCTTTCGGGCGGGAGACACTTTCGGTGGGAGACGGGCGATGAAGTTCAATATCGAGGTGGATTGCACGCCCGAAGAGGCGCGACGCCTGTTCGGGCTCCCCGATCTCGAACCGCTGCACGATATTTATCTGAGCCGCGTCAAAGAGTTGATGGCCAAGGGCATCACCCCCGAAATGGTGCAGGCGATGGTCAAGAGCTGGGTGCCGATGGGCGAATCAGGCCTGGGACTCGTCCAGTCGCTGCTCGGCCAGTTCGGCGGCGGGTTGATGGGGACCGGCGCGAAGCCCGCGCCCAAGGCCGATCCGGACAAGACGGGCGGGGGACGCAAGAGCTGATCGACCCCGAAGCGAACGACACGATCTTTGCGCTGTCGAGCGGGATGCCGCCGGCAGCGATCGGCGTCGTGCGCCTCAGCGGGCCGCGGGCGGGCGCGGCTCTCGAGACTCTGGCGGGGCGATTGCCCGCGCCGCGCCGCGCGTCGCTGGTGCTGCTTCGCGACCGCGCGGGCGGCCCGCTCGATCGGGCGCTGATCCTGTGGTTTCCGGGGCCCGCCACCGCGACGGGCGAGGATCTGGTCGAACTGCACCTGCACGGCGGGCGCGCGGTGGTCGCCGCGGTCGAGGCGGCACTGGCCGCGCTGCCCGGCCTGCGCCGCGCCGAACCGGGCGAATTCACCCGTCGCGCCTTCCTCAACGGCCGGATCGATCTGGCCGAGGCCGAGGGGCTCGCCGATCTGCTCGCCGCCGAGACCGAAAGCCAGCGCGTCCAGGCGCTGGAGATGGCGAGCGGGCACGTGTCGCGCGCGGTCGAGGACTGGCAGGCGCGGCTGCTCGCCCTGATGGCGGGCGCCGAGGCCGAGCTCGACTTCTCGGATGAAGACGATGTCGACGATGGCGATGCGCCCGCGCATCGCCTGACCGAAGCGATGGCGACGCTGGCGGCGGACCTCAATGCATGGCTGGCCCGTCCGGCGGCGGAGGTGATCGCCGAGGGGCTGTCGGTGGTGATCGCCGGACCGCCCAATGCCGGGAAATCGACGCTTATCAATGCTTTGGCTCAAAGGGAGCTGGCGATCGTGTCGCCGGTGGCGGGCACGACGCGCGACGTGATCGAAACGCCGCTCGCGCTCGACGGCATCGCGATGCGCTTTTCCGATACGGCCGGGCTGCGCGGCGCAGGGGCCGATGCGATCGAGACGATCGGCATCGACCGTGCGCGCGCTGCGGTCGATGCGGCGGACATTCTGCTATGGCTCGGGCCGCCGAAGGATGCGCCCGATCATCCGCGCTGCATCCTGATTGCGGCGCAGGCGGATCGCTGGCGCGGCGATGCGGCCGCCGAAGCCGATGCGGCGCGCTGCGACCTGGTCCTGTCGGCCGCAACGGGCGAGGGGATGGAGGCGCTCCACCGGCATATCGTCGAAATGGCGCGCACCCTGCTTCCGCGCGAAGGCGAAGCGGCGCTGCGCCAGCGCCAGCGCGCGGCACTTGCCGAAGCGAGGAACTGGCTGACCATCGATACGGCCTCGCGCGAGGCGGGCGACCTCATCCTGCTGGCGGAACGGCTGCGCCTCGCGGCGGCGGCGCTCGACCGCATCACCGGGCGCGCTGGCGTCGAGGAGATGCTCGACACGCTGTTCGGCCGTTTCTGCATCGGCAAATGATGTTCCACGTGGAACAAAAGCAGAGATGAGACGCCGATGGATTTGAACTTCGCTTTCCGCTAAGAGCCGCGACGATCATGGACAGCAGCAGCAATTTCGATGTCATCGTCGTTGGCGGTGGGCATGCCGGGACCGAGGCCGCCGCCGCCGCGGCGCGGCTCGGTGCGCGGGTGGCGCTGGTCAGCTTCGATCCGGCGCTGATCGGCACCATGTCGTGCAACCCGGCGATCGGCGGTCTCGGCAAGGGCCATCTGATGCGCGAGGTCGATGCGCTCGATGGCTGGATGGCGCGCGCCGCCGATGCGGCGGCCATCCATTATCGCATGCTCAACGCCTCGAAGGGCGCGGCGGTGCAGGGGCCGCGCATCCAGGCGGACCGCGCGCGCTATCGCGCTGCGATCCAGAGCTTCCTCGTGGCCGAGGCCGGCATCACCGTCGTTTCGGGCGAAGCGGCGGCGCTGGTTCGGTCGAGCGACGGATCGCGGGTCACAGGGCTTGAACTCGGCGACGGATCGGTGCTCGCAGCGCGGGCCGTCGTTCTGGCGACGGGCACTTTTCTAGGCGGGCGCCTGTTTCGCGGCGAGGAGCAGAGCGAAGGCGGCCGTGTCGGCGAAGCGGGCGCGCATCGGCTCGCCGAACAGCTCCGGGCCGCCAGCCTGCCGATGGCGCGACTCAAGACCGGGACGCCGCCGCGACTCGATGGACGGACGATCGATTGGGCGCGGCTCGAGGAACAGCCTTCCGACGATGGGGACTGGACCTGTTCCACGTGGAACAGGGGCCGGACGGTTCCGCAGATATTCTGCGCGATCACCCGGACCAATGCGGCGACGCATCGGATCATCGCCGAGAATCTGCATCGCTCGCCGCTGTTCACCGGCGCGATCGGCGCCAAGGGTCCGCGCTATTGTCCGTCGATTGAGGACAAGATTCATCGCTTTGCCGATCGCGACGGGCATCAGGTGTTTCTGGAGCCCGAGGGGCTCGATACACCCCTCGTCTATCCCAACGGGGTGTCGACATCGCTTCCCGCCGAGATCCAGCTCGCGCTGTTGCGGACGATGGAAGGGCTCGATCGGGTCGAGATGACCGTGCCGGGCTATGCGGTCGAATATGATCATATCGATCCGCGCGCCCTCGACCGGACGTTGCAGGTCCGCGGCATCGACGGCCTCTATTGCGCCGGCCAGATCAACGGCACGACCGGCTATGAGGAAGCCGCGGCGCAGGGATTGGTTGCCGGCGCCAACGCCGCGCTGGCTGTGCAGGACCGCGAACCGCTGATCCTCGACCGTGCCGAATCCTACATCGGGGTGATGGTCGACGATCTGGTGCTTCAGGGCGTGACCGAACCCTATCGGATGCTGACCGCGCGCGCCGAATACCGGCTCCGACTGCGCGCCGACAACGCCGCGACGCGCCTGACGCCGAAGGGAATCGGTCTGGGGCTGGTGCGCGCGGAAACCGCGCAACTGTTCGAAGCGCGCATGGCGGAGCGTCGGCGCGCCGAACACCTGCTCGATCAGCCAGTGGCGACGGCGGATTATCACGCGCTCGGAATCGCCATTCCGGGCGACGGCATCGGCCGCAAGCGGATCGACCTGCTGCGCTTCCCCGGCGTCACGATGGCCACGCTTGGTGGCCCGGCGTCCCAGCTGGCGGGGATCGATCCGGCCATTCTCGCGGAACTCGCCGAGGACGCGCATTATGCGCCCTATATCGCGCGGCAGGAAAGCGAGTTGCGCGCGCTGGCCGCGAACGAAGCGATCCTGCTCGATCCGGCGCTCGATTATGCGGCGATCGGCGGCCTCTCGCGCGAGATGGTCGAGCGGCTGTCGCTGGCACGGCCCGAGACGCTGGGACAGGCGGCGCGCATCGACGGCGTGACGCCGGCGGCGCTCACCGCCATTCTGGTGCACAGCCGCCGCCAGGCCGCGTGAGGAACGAAACGCCATCGCTGCTCGTCGACGGCGAGCAGGCGCGTGCCTGGCTCGACGCGGTTTTTTCTCCATCGGCGCGGCAATGGGAGCGGCTGGAGCGCTTCGCCACGATGCTGGTTGTGGAGAATGACCGGCAGAATCTGATCGCTGCTTCGACGATTTCGTCGCTGTGGGTCCGGCATATCGCCGATAGCGCGCAACTGCTTGTCCTCGATCGCGAGGGAGAGGGGCAATGGATCGACCTTGGCAGCGGGCCGGGCCTGCCCGGCCTCGTCATCGCGATTCTCAGCGAGCGGCCGATGCTGCTGGTCGAGTCGCGCAAGCGGCGCTGCGCCTTTCTGCGCGATGTGGCCGAAGCGCTCGATCTGGCGCATGTCGAGGTGGCCGAAGCGCGTCTCGAAGCGGTCGCGACGCGCCCGGCGGCGACGATCAGCGCTCGCGCGTTCGCACCGCTCGACCGATTGATCGCGCTGTCCACGCGTTTTTCCACCGCAAACACGCGCTGGCTGCTGCCAAAGGGGCGAAATGCGGTTAAGGAACTGGCGTTGCTCCCGTCGGCGTGGCAGAGAATGTTCCACGTGGAACAGAGCCTGACCGATGCCGACAGCCGAATATTGGTCGGCACCGGAGCAATCGGCGCAAGACAGCGAGGGAAGCGATGATCCGGATCGCCGTGGCGAACCAGAAGGGTGGGGTCGGCAAGACGACGACCGCGATCAACCTCGCGACCGCGTTGGCGGCGACCGGCTGGCGCACGCTCATCATCGACCTCGATCCGCAGGGCAATGCGTCGACGGGGCTGGGGATCAGCCAGGCGCAACGCGAATGCTCGAGCTACGAGCTGCTGCGCGGCGACGCGGCGCTGGCCGAATGCGCGGTGCGCACCGCGGTGCCGCGGCTCGACATCGTTCCCGCGACGGTCGATCTGTCGGGGGCCGAGATCGAGCTGATCGAATATGGCGACCGGCTGCATCGTTTGCAGCAGGCACTGTCGAGCGCCGAGGCCGGGCAATGGGATATCTGTCTGATCGACTGTCCGCCGTCGCTCGGCATGCTGACGCTCAACGCGCTGATCGCCGCCGAGTCGCTGATCGTGCCGCTGCAATGCGAATTCTTCGCGCTCGAGGGACTGAGCCAGTTGCTCACCACGGTTGAGCGCGTGCGCGGGCGGTTCAATCCGCAACTCTCGATCATCGGCGTCGCGCTGACCATGTTCGACCGGCGCAACCGGCTGACCGATCAGGTGTCGGACGATGTCCGCGAATGTCTGGGCCCCGTGGTGTTCGAAACCGTCATCCCCCGCAACGTGCGTCTGTCCGAGGCGCCGAGCCACGGGCTCCCGGCGCTGATCTACGATCATCGCTGCGCGGGTTCGGCCGCCTATATCGCGCTGGCGCGCGAGCTGATCGACCGCCTTCCCAACATTCGCAAGGCCGCTTAAATGACGGAAAAGAAAGAGGAAACTGGACAGGCCCCGGCGCGCAAGCGGCCCTCGGGGCTGGGGCGCGGGCTGAATGCGCTGTTCGGCGACGCTGCGGTCGAGGCGCCGGTGCTCGCGGCGCCCGGCGCGGCGGCGCGGGCGGCGCCGATGTCGGGCGACGCGGTCCAGCAGATCCCGGTGGGCTCGATTCGCCCGCTTCCGGGCCAGCCGCGGCGGCATTTCGACGAGGCGGCGATCGTCGAGCTTGCCGAATCGATCGCCGCGCGCGGCCTGCTCCAGCCGATCATCGTGCGACGGGCGCCCGATGGGCAGGGATATCAGCTCGTCGCGGGCGAACGGCGCTGGCGCGCGGCCCAGCGCGCCGGCCTGCATCAGATACCGGCGCTGGTGCGCGACCTCGACGACGCCGCGACCTACGAGATCGCGCTCGTCGAGAATATCCAGCGGCAGGACCTCAACGCGATCGAAGAAGCGAGCGCCTATCGCAAGCTGATCGAGGATTTCGGGCACAGCCAGGACGCGCTCGCGAAGCTGGTCGGCAAGTCGCGCAGCCATGTCGCGAATCTGATGCGCCTGCTCGACCTGCCGGCGGCGGTGCAGGATCTGGTCGGCGGCGGCGCGCTGTCGATGGGGCATGCGCGCGCGCTGATCGGCGCGGACAATGCCGAGGGCATCGCGCGCAAGGTGGTGAAGGACGGCCTGTCGGTACGCGCGGTCGAGGCGCTGGTGCGCGAGGCGAAGGGCGGCGGGCGCAAGGCGCCGCTCGAATATAAGAGCATGGACGGCGCGCGCGATCCGGACATCGTCGCGGTCGAACGGCATTTGTCCGAACTGCTCGGCATCGGCGTGGCGATTCACTATGCGGGGGGTGGCAAGGGCGCACTGACGCTGAAATTCGCGTCGCTCGACCAGCTCGACATGATCTGCCAGCGCCTGTCGGGCGAGGCGATCTGACTTCCGTCCGGCGTTTGCGCATCACCCGCCGGGCGGATCGATCCAGCGTTCGTCCCATTTGCGCCCGATCTCGTTGGGAACGGGCTTCATGCCGGTCGGATAGGCTTCGATCGGGTCCTGATCGGGCGCGACCGGCGGTTTCGGGGTGCGCAGGATTCCGGCCCTGATCAGATGATAGACATAGGCCTTTTCATGATCGGTGACGGGTGTCTCCTTGCCCCAGGCGACATCCTGAAACTGGCGCTGCGCCGCGCTTTTCGGGCGCCTTTCGCGCTTTCGCAGCGCGTCGTAGAAGCGCAGATACCGGCTCAGCAGCCGTTCGTAGAGAGCGATTTCCTCCTGCGAAGGCACGGCCGGAACTCCCGCATCGCGCGGCCCCCGCGGTTCGAGCCGCGGCAACCGTCATGGATCGACACGGCCGCAAATTACCATATTCGGACGGCTCGGTGAACCGTCCGGCGGTGCGGGCCAATCCCTTCCGCGCCGTTAACCATGGTCGTTGAGCAAAGCCTGAACGGGTGATCCGCTAAAGGGGTCGGCGAATGGGGTGGGATTTCCATTCGACTATCGACTGTTCAAGGGACCAAATCATATGCGCACCATTGGAATGAAGCGCGCCCTCGCCGGCGTCGCTATTGCTGCCTTCGCGATGAACGCCCAGGCGGCGCAGGCCGCTTCGGCCACGGGACAGGCCAAGGCCAAGATCCTTCGCCAGATCCAGCTCACCGCCGGCAGCCCGCTCGACTTCGGGACGATCATCAGCGGTTCGACCGCCTCGACCGTCGCGATGACGACCGCGGGGACGCGCACCTGCGGTTCGGGGCTGTCCTGTCCGGGCACCGGCGCCGCCGGCAGCTTCGACATCCAGGGCACGAACGGCGCCGTCGTGACGGTATCGGGCGATTCGAGCGTGACGCTCAACGGCTCGATCAGCGGCACGATGACCGCGGCGCTCACCTATTCGGCGAACACGGTCACGCTCGGCGCGAGCGGCGGCGCCTTCCAGGTCGGCGGCACGCTGAGCGTCGGCGCCAACCAGGCGTCGGGCGACTATGCCGGCACCTATAATGTGACCGTCAACTACCAGTAACGGCGTCTGCAAGGGAGCGGGCGGCCCCAGTAGCCGCCGATCCGAAGGGCCGCGTGGGGCGTCAGCCTCGCGCGGCCCTTTCCGCATGCGCCGAACCCCGTGCCCGCGCCCGGCCGTCATGGTTAGCGAAATATCAACCATCGTGGCGCAAAGCCGGATGCGACCAGACGGTGCGGTGGGGACTGCGCCGGACAACGATTGTGGGGATCGTATCCATGCTGCGCCTTTTCGGGCCATTCCTGTGCCTTTTCATGGCGGCCTTCGCGCTGCCCGCGACGCCCGCTCTTGCGGCGGGCGACCTGCTCGTCGCACCGACGCGGCTCATCCTCGACGGTTCGCGCGGGGCCGAGGTCGTGCTCAACAATATCGGCAGCGAGCCCGCGACCTATCGCATCAGCCTCGAGGTCAAGCGAATGGCCGCCGACGGCGGACTCGACGAGATCGCCGAGGCGGAAGCGACGCCGGCGGAAAAGGCCGCGCTCGCGATGATCGCCTTCAGCCCGCGCCGCGTCGTCCTGCCGCCGAACCAGCCGCAGGTCATCCGCGTCGGCGTCCGCGTGCCCGAGGGCACGCCGCCCGGCGAATATCGCGCGCACATGCTGTTCCGCGCCGTGCCCGACAGCGTCGCCGCGACCGCGCCGCAGGCGGCGGGCGAGGGCGTGTCGATCGCGATCACGCCGATCTACGGCATCACCATTCCGGTGATCGTCCGCATCGGCGATCTGCAGGCGTCGGCGACCATCGGCGATGCCCGGATCGGCGAGACCCGCGACGGTCCCGCGTTCGAATTCGATCTGACGCGCTCGGGCACGCGATCCGTCTATGGCGACATCGAGGTGACCCGGCGAGGCGAACCGCAGCCGCTGCTCGTCGCGCGCGGAATCGCCGTCTATCCCGAGGTCGATGCGCGCACCGTGTCGCTGCGCATTCCGCCCGACCTCGCGGCGCAGCTTCGGGGCCCGGTGCATATCCGCTACACCGAGGATCGCGAGGTCGGCGGCGCGACGATCGACGCGGCCGACCGGGTGGTGCGATAGGGCGGACCGGCCGCCGGTCCGGCGGATCGAGCCATGTTCACGCGCGCCCTGACGCGATGGCGGCCGGCGATCCTCGCGCTGCTCGCGCTGGTCGGATGCACGCCGGCCGCGGCGCGTGCCGCCGAAGACGGCGGCGTCGCGGCCGCGTCCGACGGCTGGGTGCCGAACGAGGACGACAGCTGGCTGTTCGACCTGCGCTCGGGCGCCTATCGGCTCGGCGGCGGCGTGCGCGGCTATCAGACACCGCAGGGGATCTGCGTCGATCTCGGCGACATGGTGCTCGCGCTCGACCTGTCGCTGCGTATCGATCGCAAGTTGCGCCGCGCAACCGGATGGGTGTTCGACGAACGGCGCACGCTGACCATCGACCGCGAGGCGGGGGAGGTGCGCGCGGGCAGCCAGCGCCTGCGGATCGCTCCGGGCGCGATCCGCGACACCGCGGCGGGGTGGTGCGTCGATCTGGAGAGCCTCGACACCTGGCTCGGCCTGCCGATCGCCGCCGACCTGTCGAACGCGGTGTTGCGCATCGACGCCGCCGAAAAGCTGCCGTTCCAGCTCGCCGCCGAGCGGCGCGCGCGCGCGGCCGCGCTCCGGCCGCAAGTGTCGTTCGATCTCGCGAGCCTGCCGCAGGCGCGCCGTCCGTACCGCGCATGGACCCCGCCGTCGGTCGATGTCGTCGCCTCGGCCGGCGCCGTCGCCGACCGGCGGAGCGGTTCGCACGTCCAGGCGCGCTACGAGCTTTTCGCCGCTGGCGAGGCGCTCGGGCACAGCGTCGATGCGCGCCTGTCGTCGGACAATCGCGGCGTTCCCGACAGCCTCCGCCTGCGCCTCTATCGCACCGATCCGGAGGGGCGGTTGCTCGGTCCGCTCCGGGCGACCCATTATGCGGTTGGCGACGTCGGGCTCCTGTCCACCGGACTCGTCGCGCAGTCGGCGCCGGGGCGCGGCGCGGTGATCACCAATCGTCCGGTCGAGCGTCCCGACAGCTTCGACCGGACCGATTTTCGCGGCGATCTGCCGGCCGGATGGGATGCGGAGCTCTACCGCAACGGCCAGCTGCTCGCCTTTGCGACCCCCGGTGCGGACGGCCGCTACGAATTCCTCGACATACCGCTGCAATATGGCTCGAATCGCTTCGAGATCATATTGTACGGTCCGCAGGGCCAGATTCGGCGTGAGATCAAGCAGTTGCAGGTCGGCATCGACTCGATTCCGCCGCGGCAGACCTGGTATTGGGCGGGGATTGCGCAGGAAAACGCCGACCTCGTCGAATTCGGCGGACATCATGCGACCTTCCGCCGCGGCTGGCGTGGCACGCTGGGGCTCGAGCGCGGCCTCGACGCGCGCACCTCGGTCGCTGCCTATGCACACAGCCTGATGATCGAGAATGTCCGGCGGACCTACGGCGAGGTCGCGCTGCGCCGCGCGATCGGCCCGACGCTGGTCGAGGTCGCGGGCGCCTATGCCGGGGATGGCGGATCGGCGGCGCGCGCCAGCTGGCTCGCCGCCTTCGGCGAAACCTATGTGCGCGCGGATGCGATGCGCGGGTGGGGCGGTTTCGTCTCGGATCGGTTCGCCGGGTCCGTCAGGGGCCTGTACCAGCTCTCGCTCGATCAGGCGGTGACGCTGGGACGGACGGTGCTGCCCCTCCACGTCGATGCGCGGCGGGTCGGCCGCTGGACGGGCATCTCGAGTCTCGAGGCGACCGCTCGCGTCTCGGCCAATCTGCGCGCGATCAGCCTGACCGGCCAGCTCGACTGGGTCCGCAGCCATAACCCCTTCGGCATCGATCCGCCCGACAATCTCGGCGCGACCCTGCTCGCCAACGCCCGGATCGGGCGCATCCGCCTGCGCGGCGAGGCGCGCGTGGCGCTGGCGGGCGGCCACGACGCCACGCGCATGGCGCTGATCGGCGAGTGGGCGGGCAAGGGCGATGCCGAGTGGCGGGGCGAGGTCGGCTATGATCGCGGCTACGACCGGGCGCGGGCCGGGATCGGTTACACGCGGCGCTTCCGGCGTCTCCAGCTTTCGGGGTTCGGCGAGGTGGCGAGCGACGGGTCGGTGGCGGCGTCGCTGTCGCTCGCTTTCAGCTTCGGTCCGAAACCGGGCGGCGGCTGGCGGCTGTCGAGCGAAAAGCTGGCGAGCCGCGGGCAGGTGCTCGCCGATATCTTCCTCGACGACAATGGCGACGGGGTGCGCCAGCCGGGCGAGAGCGCGATGGCCGGCGTGCCGCTGACCGCGGGCCGGGTCCACGCCGATGCCGCGACCGACGCGGCGGGGCAGGCAATGATCGACGGGCTCGAACCCTTCCGTCCGGTGATGATCGGGATCGATGCCGGCAGCCTGCCCGACCCCTATGTCCAGTCGGCGCTGCCCGGCATCGTCGTGACGCCGCGTCCCGGCGTTGCCACGCGCGTCACGCTGCCGATGGTCGCGGCGGGGGAGATCGAAGGCATGGCGCTGCGCGACGGCGGCCAGGCGATTGAGGGGCTGGGACTCGAACTGATCGATGCCGAAGGGCGCGTGCGCAAGGCGACGCTCAGCGAGTTCGACGGCTATTTCCTGTTCGAAGGGGTTCCCTATGGCCGCTACACGGTACGGCTCGATCGGACATCGGCCGCCGCGCTGCGTCTCGACCCCGGTTTCGCGATCGCCGCTTCCCCGGGCAAGGCGGCGCCGCGCGTGCGGCTCGGCCCATTGGCGCTGAAGCCGCTGCCTCGCGCATTGGCAGGGCCCGGCGCGGCCGCGCCGGACGGCGAGGCCAGCGACGGATCGCCCTGATCACCTGAATTTGAAGTTCGCCACATCGATCTCGTCATCGCGGGCTTGACCCGGGATCCCGCTTTTCTTCCGTCCGTACACGAAAGGAAGCGGGGGTCTCGGGGCAGGCCCGGGATGACGATGACGCCATCGGTGGGCTCTCCACCGCCCGCCCGCCTGGCCCGGATCAGCAGCGGCTGTTGCGATCGATCTCGCGACCGAGAAGCGCACCGCCGGCCGCGCCGATGATCGTACCGGGCGTGCGGTCGCCATAGCGGTCGATCTCGCGTCCCAGCAGCGCGCCGGCGGCGCCCCCGATGATCAGCCCCGTCGTTCCTCCGCTGCGGCAGTGATGGCGGGAACGGTAATATCGGCGGTCGCGATAATGATCGCGCCTGTAATCGCGGCGATAGTCGCGCCTGTAATCGCGGTAGCGATCATTGTCGCGATGTCCGTAATAGCCGCTCCGGTGGTGGCGGTCGCGCGCGTCGGCGTCGGTCGGCACGGCGGCCGCGGCGCTCGCGCCGATCAGCGCAGCCAGGGCGAATTTCTTCATCCAGAACATGGTCGTCCTTTCCTGTCGGTCCCCGCGGGACAGATTGGAACCGCGATGCTGGCGCCTGGCTGAACCCGCGGGCGCCATGCGGCCGATCGTATCTCGCTTCGTCGTCCGGCGGGCGCATTTCGTCGCGTTTGACCGCCGAGGAGGCTCTTTGTCGATGGGGCAGACCATGCCTATCGAATGTGGATATCGGCGTGGTTCCTCTTTTGCGTCACCCTGAACCTGTTTGGCGATTGTTTCCGGCAAGGAACCGTTCCCCGGCGAAAGCCGGGGTCCAGATGGCATGGCGCTGCCCCATATGGACCCCGGCTTTCGCCGGGGAACAGGCCTCAACTGCTTGAGGGGCATAGGACGGATCGACATTCAGCTCTGGCGGCCTGCAAATGGCGGCTTTTCGCGCTTCCGGTGCTCACGTGCCATCAGCACGCTGCGCTCCGGGTCCCGAA